>CAUUIC010000051.1:0-3748 GCA_963545125.1 uncultured Acholeplasmataceae bacterium | reverse complement strand
GATTACCTAAAATCACAACACCTGCTGATTTTTCACTGACTAAATCATACTTTTTAAAACCTAGTTTAGTTGGCAGTTCTTTTGACATTCACCCTTTTGAAAAAGGCGGAGAACTTTACTTAGCCGGAGTTTTGATTGAAAAAGACAATCACTTTTTAGCAGTATCTGACGGAGATGTAGTTTTGCACGCACTAACCGAAGCAATACTAGGTGCTTTAAATTCAGGTGATTTGGGCGATAACTTCAAAGAAACCGATAAAATCAATCAAAACAGATCTTCTTTTGAGTTTTTAGCGTTTGCTTTAAAGAAAGCAAACGACTTAAATTACCGCGTGAAAAACGCAGATATTACTGTGATGCTTGAACAACCTAAACTAGGTCTTAAAAAAACTTTAATTTCAAAAAACCTAATGCAAGCACTTAACTGTCCTTTGGTTTCAGTTAAAGCCACTACTTTTGAAAAAAATGGGCTAATTGGCCAAAGCCAGGCAATCGGTTGCCTGGCCACAGTACTTTTGGAGGAAAAACTATGTTAATTGAAACAATTTATGGCAACTTCACCCTGCTTAAAGACTACAGGTCAGTTTTTTCACAAGAAGAATTTCAAAACCGTTACTTTCCAGAAGTTTACGATAAATTTGACTTTATCGTAGGCGACGTGACTGCAAACATGCTTAGATTAAAAGGTTTTACTAAAAAAGAAGGTAAAAATAATTTTGCCTATATTCCTGACTACTTAAACTCAACTTGCAATTTTAACACTGGCTACTTTATCTTAAAACGCCTAGATACCCCTGAACTTTCTGAATACATCAAAACTAAAAAATCTGAGTTTTTAGCGAGTTTAACCCAAAAATATGCAGACCTTTTAAATAGTCTGCCTGAAAAATGTACGAAGAAGTAAAAGCGTTAATTGACCGAGTAAAACCCTACATTCAAGCAGATGGTGGAGATATTGAACTAGTGGCCGTTGAAGAAGGAATTGTCTATGTTAAAATGCACGGCGCTTGCGTTGGTTGTAATTTAATTGATTCAACCTTATTTGATGGTCTACTAGCCTTGCTTAAAGACAACGTAGAGGGTGTAATTTCAGTCGTAGAGGTTTAAATAATGCAAAAAAACACAAAGTTTACTACCAATAACTTTAAAGAAACCCAAAATTTAGGTAAAAAAATCGCAAAGTGTCTAAAAGCACCAGCAGTTATTTTGTTGTATGGTGATTTAGCTGCTGGCAAAACTACTTTTACACAAGGTCTAGCCAAAGGTCTTGGCATTGACGCGGTTGTCAATTCCCCTTCTTTTACAATCATGCGTTCATACGAAACAAAGCCTGGCATGCCTTTTAACCACCTTGATCTGTATAGGTTAAACGGAGTTGGTGCTGACTTTGACTTACAAGACTACATAGACCAAGGAATTTGTGCAATTGAGTGGCCAGGTCAAGCAACTGATTTGCTTCCCAAAAACCGAATTGAAATTATTATTGAAAAACTTGGTGAAAACTCGCGGGTTTTTCAAATTAAAGAAGTTGGCGAAAGCAGAATGCTGGATTTTGCTAAACTAACTAAAGGTGAAAATAAATGAAACTAATTGTAGATACATCTAACCACGCTCTGATTTTGTTGTTAATTTGGCCAAACGGCGAAACTAAATGTTTTTATGACCTAAATACTCGCGACTTTTCTGCCAACACCGCAGAGCAAGTTAGTGCTTTTTTAAAAAGCAACTCAGTAAAGCCAAGCGATTTAACAGCTGTGATTGCTGGAGTTGGACCAGGTTCTTACACTGGAACCCGCGTTGCGGTTACTATTGTAAAAACTTTGGCATACGCCTTAAATATTCCGGCTTACTCAATTTCTTCACTTGCTTTGTTTGCCTCTGCATTAAAGGAAGAAAAAACAATTATTTATAAATCTGCTCGCAACCAAAACTACTATGTTGGAATGTTTAAAGAAAATCAGGCCGCGCAAAGTGATGCTTTACTTAAAGAATGTGAACTAAACGAACTAATTTCTAATAAACCTGACTTTAAAGCAATTGAACTAAGTACAATTACTGAGTTTAGTGGTGAGTTTAACTTAAAACTAATTGAAAATAGTTTAGTTTTTGTAGACGCATTTGCTTTGGAGCCAAATTACTTAAGAAAAACTGAAGCCGAGATTAACTATGATCAAAAAAATAACAGATGAGCCCACTTTAGGTTTAGTTTTAACTTCTTTAAAAGAAGACTTTGGCCAAACCGAAGACCTAAAGTCGCTTTCTAACCGAGAGGTTTACGGTTTTTTCAGTGAAGATACATTACTTGGTTATATTGTTTGGCTAAAAGTAGTAGATGTTGCCGATATTTTAAACTTGTTCGTATTTCCTGAACACCGTAAATCTGGCAAAGCCACTGCCCTGCTTCTTGCCACAATTAACACACTTAAACAAACTGGCATTAAAACTTTTTATCTAGAAGTTAAAAAATCAAACAAGCAAGCAATTTCTGTTTACGAAAAAGTTGGCTTCAAGGTAGTTAGAGAAATTAAAAATTACTATGAAAACGAAGACGGTCTTGCTTATATGTACGGAGAAATGATATGAAAATTTTAGCAATTGAATCAAGTTGTGACGAAACTAGTGCTGCGGTTGTTGAAAACGGCACCAAGGTGCTTTCATGCGCTGTTCGCAGTCAAATTAAGACCCATGCTAAGTTTGGCGGAGTGGTGCCAGAAATTGCGGCTCGCGACCATGTTTTAGCGATTAACTTTGTTGTAGACCAAGCTCTTAAAGACGCTGGCATAAAACTAAGTGAAATTGATAAAATCGCGGTCACTCAAGGACCTGGTCTAATTGGTGCTTTGTTTGTTGGAATTAATGCAGCACAAAGTTTGGGTATGGCTTTAGACAAACCGCTAATTGGAGTTAATCATTTAGTAGGACACGCTTATGCTGCGACTATTGGCAAAGAACTTAAGTTTCCATGTCTAGTTTTGCTAGTTAGTGGCGGACACACAGAACTTTTAATTTTGCGTTCTCACCTTGAATTTGAACATATTGGTCAAACTTTGGACGACGCAGTTGGAGAGTGCTATGACAAGGTAGCCCGAGTACTAGGCTTTCCTTATCCCGGTGGCAAAACTATTGATGACCTTGCGCAAACCGGCAATCCTGAAGCATTTTCTTTCCCTAGACCAATTTTAAAACAAGGTTTTAACTTCTCGTTTTCAGGTCTAAAAAGTGCAGTTATCAACGCCTACGCAAAAATTGAAGACAAAGCTAATTTAAACAAAGCAGATTTTGCTGCATCTTTTCAAAAAGCAGTGCTGGACACCATTATTTATAAAACTAAAAAAGCCTTAAAGAAATACCCAGATTTAAAACAACTAATAGTTGGTGGTGGGGTTTCTGCAAACAAAGGCCTAAGATCAGCGCTTGCCAAAGAAATTAAAGGAGGTGAAGTTTTAATTCCTGAGTTTAAATACTGCACTGACAACGCTGCGATGATTGGTGCTGCTGCTTACTTTCAAGTCACTAAGTTTGGTGCAAACGATAGCCTGTGTTTAAAAGGTTACTCAGTTAATAACCTATAATTTATCTAGTGAGGACTTAAAAATGGAATCAAATTTTATTAAAACTATTATTGAAAACGACATAAAATCAGGCAAACACACAAAAATTATTACCCGTTTTCCGCCAGAGCCAAATGGTTTCTTGCATATTGGACACGCCAGAGCCATCATTATTAACTTTGAACTAGCGAAAGCCT
>CAUUIC010000050.1:0-3794 GCA_963545125.1 uncultured Acholeplasmataceae bacterium | reverse complement strand
TGGAAAGCAAGATGGTTTTACCTGTTTCTTTAATTTTCTTTAACATACTTAAAACCATATTTTGATTTTTTAAGTCAAGCGCAGAAGTAGGCTCATCTAGAATAATAACTGGTGTGTCTTGAACTAAAGCAGCAGCGATTAACACTTTTTGTTTTTCACCACCGCTAATCTCACCAAGACATTTATTTAATAACTTCTCAATTCCAAGTTCCTTTGCAATTTCTTTAACTCTTTTAACCAGGCTCTCATTTGGTGATTTGTAAAACGCAAGTTTGTTTACCAAACTAAAAGAAAGGTAGTCAGAAATCATAACATCTGAAAATAGGTTAATGTGTTGAGGAACATATGAAAATATCTTGCTTCTTTCTGCTATTTTTATGGATTTTAAATCTTTTCCTCCATAATAAATATTTCCGCTAATTGGTTGAAGTAGCCCAGCAAGGAGTTTAAGTAAAGTAGTTTTACCAGAACCGTTTAAACCCAAAAGTACGTTAATCGTGCCTTCTTTGAAAAACAATTCTACATTAGAAACCGCTTCTTTGATTTCTTGTTTCTTGTATTTAAAAGATAAATTACTAATTTCAATATTCATTTTTTTGTCTAAACCTTTTGAAAACTAAAATAAAAACCACAATTAGTGTGCTAAGCAGTGAAGTTGTTGCACTCAAAGGCACTTCTGAGTCTGTAAAAGAACGAGAGATAATGTCACAAACTACCATAAAAGTAGCACCAATAGTTATGGAAAGCGGAATTGAGTATTTGGTGTTTCTACCAATAAATAGTCTAGTGATGTGCGGTACAATAAGACCTACCCAGGCGATTTTACCAGAAAAGCAAACAGAGATTGCTGTAAGCAAAGTAGCAATAATTATAATACCGTGTTTATAAACTTGGTAGTTAATTCCCTTTGTTTTGGCCTCAGTCTCACCGAGAGCAACAATGTTAATTCGCCAGGCGATTAAAAGTAAAACTGACACACAAACGAAAACTACTATTGTCATTATTAAAACTTGCGAATACAAGGCATTTCCGAAACTACCCATTTCCCAGTAGACAATTGAAGCCAGGGTAGTCTGTGGGTCTGCAAAATATTTTAAAAAAGCCAAAACTGCCGACATTAGCCCACCTACTAATATCCCTGAAATTAACAAAATAGTTTGAGACCCATTTTTAAACAACCTAGCGATAAGCAGGGTTAAAAACACAGTAAGTAAACCTAGAGAAAAGGAAAACATAGAAATGAAAACTGGACCAAGTCCAAGCAGTATAGCGCTTGCTGCTCCAACTGAAGAACCCGCTGACACTCCAAGTAAGTCTGGTGAAACTAACTTATTTTGAAAAATCTCTTGATAAAGCAAACCAGAGACAGAAAGGCCAATACCTGCTAGCATAGCCATTGTGGTTCTGGGTAATCTTAGTTTAAAAATTATGGTTCTTTGTACAGAGTAGGCTGAGTCTTTAGTGAAAACCGCTTTAAAGAAACTACTAAAACTAATGTTGTATCTGCCAACCATTAAAGCAATTATAAAAACCACCACCATTGTTAGCAGAGTTAAAGGTAGTGCGATTTTAAATTTTTTCATTCATCTAGACAAGGGGTTCAAAGTTTGGACCAAGGCCCGCTAGCATCGCAGCAGCATCTTGCGCACTTAGTGAGTAGCCAAAATATTCTTTTATTGATTTTGTTAACATGCCAGCGATGTCAAAGGCAAATAAATCAGGATGCAAGGACATTGCTTGCTGGGCAAAAAATATTGGTGACATTGCAGAAAGTTGTTCAAACGCAGTCACGCCAATTGGAATTTTATACAAACGTCCGTTTTGACAGCCTTTAACTCATTGAAAGGAGCTTGCGCAATTTTAAGCAAGTTAGTGTGTTGATAAATGCCACCAAAAACTACGACATCCGGATTGTAGTTTAAAATCTCTTCATCAGACGGACGGTTAGTTGTAATTTTGCTGCCAAGATATTCAAAACCCAAAACAGAATATGCGTATTCTGTAAAAGAACCTGCGTTGTCTGTGTAGCCAACACCATTTGGTTTATCGCCCCGAACATAGTAAAGTTTTTGTTTAGCAACTTTACTTTTTTCAAGTGTAGTCTTAATTTTTGAAATTATTGTTTCAACTTCGTTTTCCCACTTGCTTGATTTTTCTTTAACTTCTGCACTGTCCCAAATTCGTCTAATTAGTCTAGAAAAGAAGGTGACATATTTTTCAAAGTTAGGCTTTGCGTAAAGCGAAACACAAACCGCAGGAATTCCGCGTTGATTTAATTCATCTGCTATATATTTTTCTGGTGCAAATACCAAGTCAACTTTGCGTTCTAAAAAAAGTTCAAAACTATTTTTGTAGCCATAAACATAGTGATTTTTTGAGTTTGGGTAAATGTGTTTTAACCATTTGTTGTTAAGAGTTCCTTTATATGCGCCATCTATTTTGTCGCCAAGTCCATAGGCTACAAGTAAGTCATAGGTGGTTCTAGAAATGCACGCTACTTTACTCGGATTTTTCTTAACGTAAACTTTAGTCCCAAGCATATCTGTAACTTTTATCTTACCGAGTTCTTTAAACGGATTTGTACAAGAACCCAAAGTAAATGCGAGTGCTAGATTTAAAATGCCTAGAAACAAGAATGTGATTTTTCTGTTCATTTTAATTCTCCTTTAATTCAAATAAAATTAAGTCAGTTTTAATTTTATTTGAAACAACAAAAGCAACAAATTAGCTGTGCTTTGTTTGGTATTCACAATTTAAGTTTATCATGGTAGTAAGTTGAAATTCTAGACACATCTTAAAAAATATAACTTTTTAGTTTTTATATGGAATCGTGTAAATTAGTGAATACACAAAAATGTAGTACGCACAATACATATTTACTTTTTTGGGAAAATGTAGTTCATACTCTACAAATTTCCCTATTTTTACAAAATGTAGCGCAAACGCTACAATTTTCTTAAATTTTAGGTTTACAATTAAAACCACACTTTTTTAGGCGATTATATGTAAAAAATCACACTTTTGCCAAAAAAGTGTGTAAACCACATTTTGATTTTGTTGAAGTGAATGTTTTTAGACAAAATAAATACCCTTTTAAATTAGTTTTACTAACTTAAAAGGGTATTTTAAACTTATTTAAAATGGGGCGGCTGATGGGAATCGAACCCACGCATATCGGAGCCACAATCCGTCGCGTTACCACTTCGCCACAACCGCCACATCTTTTATATTATATGCTTTTGGAGAAAAATATCCAAATATTTTAGATAACACTCAATTTAAACTAGATGTTATATAATAATACCTGTTAACGAGGTGAACAATGTCAAAAAACGAAACTAAAAAATTTGGTATTCAAAAGATATTTTTTCTAGTAATTTTACTTGCATTTCTTGCTTTTATTTTATATTCAATTATTATCACTGGGCTTAAAGACCGTAGAACTTCTTTTTTCAAAGATACAACTAACCAATTATCACCCGCTGCCACTTATAAAACTTATTTAGGTGCAGAGGCTAAAAATAAAGAACACGCTAGAACTGAGTTTTTGCGTTCCTACAGTGCTTTTCACAACTTCAACATTCAACCTAAGGCTTACTTTACTGCAAAATTCCCAGAAAAAGTAGGTAATGAAGTTAAAGATCTTGAACTAATGTTTTTTGCTGTTCAAAACCGCAAAACTAATGCGCTTGGTTTTCTTTTATTTATAGAAAGTGGTAAATACGGTAAAACTGATTTAGTTGACCCTTCGCAACAAGATTACACAGAAATTCCTTCATATATTACTAACTCCA
>CAUUIC010000049.1:0-3806 GCA_963545125.1 uncultured Acholeplasmataceae bacterium | reverse complement strand
GCTAAAAATAGGTTTTTAATGTCTAAAATATATTTGCGAAAATAAGTAATGTTGCTATCTTCTCGGTTAAATATTGGTTTTTTGTTAATTAAAATATCTTCTTTTTGTCTTAAGAAACTGTGGCCTTTTTTGCCAATCACTAAAGCGTGGTGATTTTGGTTGCGGCGAGAATGCAGGAATAACTTTTTAAATAGTTCTGAGTGAAAAGAACCGCACAGCCCTTTGTCGGAAGTTATTACGATATAAATAGTTTCACCATTTTCGTGTTTTTGAAAAATTGGATTTTCGTTTGTTTTAAAAACTGAAAGAAAAATCTCTTTAAATGAACGCATAAATGAGTTATAGTCAGTAATTTTGCGTTGGGCTGAATTGATTTTAGAAAGAGCCGTTGCTTGCATTGCCGAAACTATTTTTTCAGTTTCAGAAAGCGCCTGGATCTTTTTCTTAGTTTCTTTTAAGTTAAGCATTAAAGAACCTTTTTGATTTTCAAAATTAGTTCAGACATCAAGGAGTCTTCAGGAAAATCTTTAGTTTCATCAATTGCCTTGTAAACCGCTTTGCCGGTCTCTTCACTTTGCAAGAACTTACTTACAAAATTAACAAAAGTCTTAACTTTAGCCAAAGGTATGTCGTCAAGCAGTTCACGATTAAGTGCCCAAAGAACGCTCGCTAAAGTCGTAAAATCAATTAGTTCGTGAATATTTTGTTTAAAAATTTCGATAACTAGACGACCTCTGGCTAGTTTCTTTAAAGAAAGTTCATCTAAATCTGAGCCGAATTGTGAAAAAGACTCAAGTTCTTTATATGACGCTAAAAATATACGAAGTAGTCCAGATACACGCTTAACTGCTTTAAACTGGGCAGAACCACCAACTCGGGAAACCGATAGTCCTGAGTTAATAGCGGGACGGATACCTTTGTAAAAAAGTTCGGTTTCAAGAAAAATTTGTCCATCGGTAATTGAAATAACGTTAGTTGGAATATAGGCAGAAATGTCTCCTGCTTTAGTTTCAATAATCGGAAGTGCGGTCAGAGAACCTCCACCTAAAGCTTTTGATAGTTTTGCAGAGCGTTCAAGCAATCTAGAGTGCAAATAAAAGATGTCTCCAGGAAAGGCTTCTCTACCAGGTGGACGCTTTAGCAAGAGCGAAAGTTCGCGGTAAGCCACGGCGTGTTTAGAAAGGTCGTCGTAAACTATCAAAACATCCCGCCCACGTTCAGCGAAGTATTCGGCCATAGAGCAGGCTGAAAATGGTGCTAAATACTGAAGTGTTCCTTCTTTGTGAGCAGGAGCAGAGACAATAATCGTGTATTCAAGGGCATTGTGTTCTTCTAAAGTTTTTCTAATTTGCGCAACAGTTTGCTGCTTTTGTCCAATTGCTGTGTAGACACAAATTACGTTTTTGCCTTGTTGATTTAAAATAGTGTCAATAGCAATAGCAGTTTTTCCAGTTTGCCTGTCACCAATAATTAACTCTCTTTGTCCTTTGCCGATTGGAATTAAGGCATCAATCATTCCAATTCCTGTCAACAGTGGTTCATTAACGTGATCACGCTCCATCACGGCGCGTGCAGGTCTTTCAATCGGCAGAGTTTCTGTAGTAATTATTTTTTCAAGTCCGTCCTGAGGCTCGCCCAGCGGATCAACTACGCGTCCAAGCAAGGACTCGCCAACTGGTACTTCAAAGATTTTGCCGGTTAGCCTACACTCATCACCTTCCTTAATTGAAAAAATATCACCCAACAATATAATTCCGACTTTATCAACTTCTAAGTTAAAAATTACTCCAAAACATGAACTGTTAAATACGACTTTTTCGCCCATCATGGCGTTTTTAAGTCCATAGCAAAAACATATTCCATCGCCGACTGTCAAAATGTAGCCGACTTCTTGGAATTGGCTTTCGTTTTGTTGAGCTTTCAGCTCTTGTTCAATTTGAGTTTGTAGTTTTTTGATATCTAAAGCCATTTTGCTTCCTTTCCTTATCTAAACATTTCTTTTAATTTAGTTAAAAGTGACAAATCCAAACTAAGACCTGCGTAGTCAATTTTAAGGCCATCTATTAGTTTAGGATTAATTTCTTGTCTCAAAATTAATTCTTTGTCTTGAATGATTTTTTTAAGTTCAAAAGTTAGAATTTTAAGTTGTTTATCGGTTAGTTTTTTGGGTGAAGAAATTGTGACATACGCTTGATTTCTTTCAATGTTTTGTAGACGCATAAACTCAGCGTAAATTTTGTCAATTGCCAAAATTGCTTTATCTTTAATTAAAATCTTTAAAAACTTTTGAGTTTCTGCACTAAACTGAGCAAGCACTCTGGCAGGGTCTATGCGACCATAGGCAAGCGCAGAAATTAACTCAGGACTTTTGGTGTATATATTTTTAAAAGCGTGTAGTTCTTCAATTAAAACATTTTGCGAAGTTTTATCTTTAACAAAATTAAAGTAGGCGTGTGCGTATTTGGCGAAATTATTTTTTTGCATTTTTCAGTTCAGTTTCAATTAAAAGATCAAGTTCATTTTCGTATAAGTTTTTATCAATTTCTTTTTTGACAATTAACTTAGTTGCCTTGTATGAAATTGCTTTAATCGCTTGTTTGATTTCCGCTTCTTTTTCTTTAATTTCGGCTTCAATTTCACTGTCTAGTTTAGCAAGTCGACGTTCTGCGGTTTTTTTAGCCTTTGCCAAAATTTCGTCGCGTTCTAGTTGAGCATCTTTAATTAAAGTGTCTCTCATTTGTTCAATGTCATCGCGAGCAGATAAATATTTTTGGCTTATTTCTGCTTTTAGTGCTTTAATTTCTGCTTGTGCTTTACTTGCTTCTTGCTTTTCTTTAATTTCCTGCATTCTGTGTTCGTCTAAAAACTTAGTGATTTTTTTCCAAAAGAAAAAGCGCACTATTAAGTAAAGAATAAACAGCGCAGTTAATTGATAGACAATAATAGACCAATCTGAAAACATTGAGTAAAGACCTTTTTCAACGGTCTTTACGATGTTTTTAGAAATATCTGTGTAGATAGTCATTTTTAAAGAAAGCGAAACTAAATAGGTGCTTATTTACTTGCTAAAGTAAAGGCAACAACCATACCGTAAATAGCCGAAGTTTCAACGACGGTTTGGGCAATAATCATTAAGATCATAATTTTGTTTGAAGCCTCTGGTTGACGAGCAACTCCTTCAACGGCTTTCATACCAATTAAACCTTGTCCGATAGAAGTTGCAAAACCAGTAAATACAGCAATTCCAGCACCGATGTAGGCAAGTGAACCTACAACTTGCATTAAGTTTAAGTTAGCAATTAAGTTTAAAATTGTGTCCATAAATATATCCTCCTAATTTTAATTTTTTGCGTTTTTGTATACTAAATTATACTCTAGTAAAAAGTTTTCATCTGTGTTTTCATACTTATCTGTATCCTCGGTTTTTTGAGAAATCGCGATAACTGTTAGCAGTACAAACACCAAAGTTTGAATACAGCCAAACAGAATATCAAAGATAAAATGCATGATTGGTGTGACAAACGGAGAAAGACCGCCGAGTAGCGAGTAGACTAAAGAAAGCAAAATTCCACCACTTACGATATTTCCAAATAAACGAAAACTCATTGAAAGTATGGGTGTAAACTCAGAAAGTAGGTTGATTGGAAACATAACAGAAACTGGTTCAAACAAACCTTTAAAATGTTTGGCTTTTCTTGATTTTAGTCCAATTTGATGTTTGCAGTATAGTGAAAACAAAGTTAGTGGAACTGTAATTGCGGTAAAAGCAGTTGGTGTGATTAGTCCAAAAATCCCTGAGATATTGG
>CAUUIC010000048.1:0-3857 GCA_963545125.1 uncultured Acholeplasmataceae bacterium | reverse complement strand
CTTGCACAAAAATGAATTAAACTGTTGATAACTCTGGATTCGCATTCTAGGTTTTCACAAACCCAAAATGCTTGTTTTTTTGACAGGTCACTGCCACAAGCAGGACAAGTTTTAATCATTTCAAAAGGCTTAGCGGTTGTTGGCCTTTTTTCTTTAATTACTTCGGTAATTTCTGGGATGATTTCGGCTGCTTTATAGACTAAAACATAGTCTCCAACTCTAATGTCTTTTTCTTTAACAAACGCTTCGTTATGTAATGTTGCTCTTTGTACGTAAGTTCCTGAAACAAAAACACGGTCAAACTCAGCGACCGGAGTAACTGCACCTGTTCTGCCAACTTGGTAGACAATTTTGTTAATTTTAGTTTCTACTTTTTCAGGTTCAAATTTATAGGCAATAGCCCATCTAGGCGATTTTACAGTAAATCCTAAACTAGCCTGCACTTTAAAGTCGTTGACTTTAAAAACAATTCCGTCAGTTGCGTAGTCTAGATTTTTTCTTAAGTTATCGTAATAAACTACGCTATCTGTAAGTTCGTTTAGTGTTAAAGTTTTGTAGTTAGGATTAACTTTAAACCCTAATTTTTCAAGGTATAAAAGAGCCTCAACTTGGCTGTTAATATTGTACTTTTCGGCGTCCACCAAAGTATAGATAAAAATGTCTAGTCCGCGTTTTCTGACAATTTCTGTGTTAAGCTGACGAATAGTACCGGCTGTGGCGTTTCGGGGATTTGCAAATAAGTTCTCACCAGTTTTTAAGCGCTCTGCATTGATTTTTTTAAATTGAGAGTTTGGCATAAATATCTCGCCACGCACAGTTAAGGTGACAGGCTCAGTTAACTTAAGTGGCAAAGAATTGGTTTTAACTACTGTTTTAGTTACATCTTCGCCAACTTGCCCATCACCGCGGGTAGAGGCTTTTTTGAAATATCCATTTTCATAATCTAAGTTAATTGCCAAACCATCAATTTTAAGTTCAGAGACAAATTTAGTGTTGGGGTATTTTTCGTTGATTTTGGCAAAAAAACCAAAAAGTTCGTCTTTCGAGTATACGTTATTCAAAGACTTCATTGGCACAGGATGCACGACTTTATCAAAGCCTAAAAGAGTTTCTCCACCTACTTTTAGAGTGGGGGAATCTGGTCTTTTAAGTTCAGGAAAGTCATGTTCTAGTTGCTCAAGTTCCTTGATTAACATGTCATATTCAAAATCAGAAATCAAAGGTTTATCTAAGGTATAGTATTGTTTTGCAGCCTCATTAATCTGCTTAATTAAATTGTCAATTCTGTCTTTTTTTGCCTTTAAATCCATATGTAGATTATAGCATTTGAACAAAACAAAAATACTTGCAACGCTTTTATGTGTTTAAATAAAATGTGTAAATTACTAAAATTGAAAGAAGGCGCACAGAGTGCAAAAAATAATTAAAATGATTACCTGTTTTGTATAATTTTATGAGTAGTTTTAAGATTTTTAGACTTAAAAAGGAGTAAAAATGCAAAGAAAAATTTATCTAGCAGGTGGTTGCTTTTGGGGAATGCAAGCATATTTTTCTAAACTAAAAGGACTAATTTCCGAAGTTGGTTATGCAAATGGTAACACTAATGAAACAAACTACCAAAAAGTTTCTGCAACCAATCACGCTGAAGTTATTAAAATAATTTACGATGACCTTTCAATCAGAACTGCTGAAATTATTGACAGATTTATGCAAATCATTGACCCTTTTTCTTTAAATCGACAAGCCAACGATATTGGCAGTCAGTACAGAACTGGAATATTTTTTGAAAAAGGTGATTTCTTTACTAAGAAAATCGCTGAACTTTTTAAAGGATATATTGAAAAAATTTACGGGAAAAAATCGTGTGTTTTGATTGATGAAATTAAAAATTATGTCAAAGCTGAAGAATATCACCAAGATTACTTATTGAAAAATCCAACTGGCTATTGTCATATCAACCCAAACGCTGTTTTTAATTCGCTTAGCAATTTTAAAAAATTAGATACAAAAGAAATTCAGAAACTAAACTTAGATAAACAAAGTTTAGGTATTATGCTAAACAAAGAAACTGAATACCCGCATTCAAGTGAGTTTAATTTAAACGACAAAAAAGGTATTTACATCGACAAAATTTCAAAAGAACCACTTTTCTTAAGTGAGGATAAATACGACGCAGGCTGTGGTTGGCCTAGTTTCTGCAGACCAATTTTCCAAACTGCTCTTAACTATTTTAAAGACAACAGACTAGCAGAAGAACGGATAGAAGTGACTTCAAAAATTCAAGACTCACACCTTGGTCACGTCTTTCCAGCACTAGCCGTAAAAACAGAAACAGGTCTTAGATACTGCATCAACGGTTTCGCACTTGAGTTTATCGAATTTGATAAATTAAAAGATACAGTATACGAAAAATACCAATTTTATTTTACAAAGTAGCGAACAAAGTTTTTTTGGTTAAACTCACTTCTTTAATTTTGGCAGACTAGGCAATTTTAATCTAGTTTTGTTATAATTATTTTGCTTACAAAAAGAGGTTGTCATGATAATTTTAATCGGAAAAAGTGCATCTGGAAAAACTGAAATTGCTAAAGAACTTATTAGATCACACGGTTTTAAAAAGATTATTACAACTACTACTCGCAAGCAAAGAATTGGTGAAAAAGACAAAATTGATTACTATTTTATCTCAGAAAACGAGTTTAAAGCCAAAATTCAATCAAATCAGTTTATAGAATGCTCAAAATACGCAAACAATTATTACGGAATCACTAAAGATGCAATAATTTCAGACGGTGTAGTTATTTTAGACCCATCCGGTGTGAACGCTTTACTTGATTTTTTAGATTTCGACGCATTTGTTTGTTTTGTTGAAACTCCTAAGTTTGTGCGCAAACGTAGAATGAAAAAAAGAGGAGATGACAACAAGTCTATCCAAAGCCGTATTCAAAGCGATGACTTGATTTTCAATAAGTTGTTTCTAAATCAGGTAAATTTAAGTTTAAAAAATTGTGGGCTATTTTCAATTAAAAGTCTGACCAATAAACTAATTAAAAAATATAAAAATTGGCAAAGCAAAATTAAATAAGCAAAAAAATGACCATCTAGTTATGATGGTCATTTTTTTAAACAAGGCCTAGCGTTTTGCTAACACTAAACCTAACACCGCATTTACAAAATAGTCGCCTGGTTGCCCGTCTTTAGTTATATAGTATGATTTTGGTAAAAAATTTGACTTACTTTTTGTCCCAAGCCACCATATCTCTTCATTGCCATTTTCATAAAGTGGCATCCAGTCAGTTCTTGGTTTATCGTATGGATTGAAATTAAATTTAGTGTTGCGGTAAAGTGGAAGTTCACCACGTTGCTTGCCAAAAACTGCATTTGCAAAATCGGTTGCTGTTTTAACTAGTTTATTTTGACTTGCAGAATTTTCGGCAATTGCTTTTACACCAAACTCAGAGTCATCGTAAGTTGGAACAGTTAATTTCAAATTTGCTATATTAGAAATATTTTCAATCAGCGATTTTAAGATTGAATTTTCAAATAAAGCGTTTGAGGTTTTATTTTCTTGAAAAACATTAAAAGGGGTAAAGTCTAAGATTTTTTTAGTAAAGAAAGTAGTTTTACCAGGAATTTGCTCAAACTCTATTTCTTCAAATTTAAAATACTGACCAGCATATTTTTCAAAAACTTCTCCGCTTCTAGTGTAGACAAAAGTGCGTTTAAATGAGAAAATATTTTGCTTACCCGAATTGAAGTTTAGATTTTGTGTGAAATGCACAATTTTAGTGATATCTGCTTGATTTAAGCTAAATTTGGTTTGTGGGTATTTGGAGTTTTGTGTAAAAATATCTTTT
>CAUUIC010000047.1:0-3857 GCA_963545125.1 uncultured Acholeplasmataceae bacterium | reverse complement strand
AAACATTTTGCGTTCATATTCAAGAAATATATGTACAATTACAGATAGTAAAACTATTTTCAAAGACGCAATAAATTCCACCGTAATTTCTTTAAAAACCTTCGAAAGCTACGTCGATGCACTTAGAGATTTACATATTATTGATGATGTTGACGCTTGGTGTCCAGCGATTCGTTCAAAAACTGCAATTCGTTCATCTGTAAAAAGAAATTTATGCGACCCGTCGCTGGCGGTTGCAGCACTCGGTATTAACCCTGAGTATTTTGACAGAGACTTTAAAACGCTTGGTTTCTTATTTGAGTCCTTAGTAATTAGAGACTTAAGAGTTTACTCCTCAGTTCATAATGGCAGAATTTCTTACTATAGAGACAGATATGGCCTTGAAGCCGATTGCGTGCTTCATTTAGAAAACGGTCGATACGCACTAATTGAAATTAAATTAGGGGCGAGTGAAATTGACAAAGCTGCTAAACACTTACTTGAAATTGAAAGACTGGTAATTGAAAAAAACAAAACAGAACCACAAATGCAACTGCCGCCGCCAACCTTAAAAATAGTAATTACTGGAACTGAATACGGATACATCCGAGAAGACGGTGTACTTGTAGTTCCAATCGGTTGCTTAAAAGACTAAAAATAACTAAAAAAAGAGATGTTTAAACATCTCTTTTTTTGATTTTTAAAAACAATATTATTGCCTAACTAGGCTGTAAACATATATTTAAGTAATTTTATTACTGCGTGCTAAGTATATTTCAAGTTAAGAAGAGGAAAGATATGCGAAAACTTGGAATGGAATTAGAAAGAGAAATCAATGAAGCCAATGAATATTACCGCGAAAACGAAATTGCGTTGATTTACAAAAAACCAACCCCTGTGCAAATTGTCAGGGTAAATTATCCAAAACGCTCTCGTGCAAAAATTATTGAGGCTTACTACAAAACCCCTTCAACAACTGATTACAACGGAATTTATCAAGGTCTTTATATTGACTTTGAAGCCAAAGAAACTAACTCAAAAACTTCATTTCCTTTAGCCAATATTCAACCCCATCAAATCAATCATTTAAAAAAAGTTTTCGCACATAAAGGCGTTGCTTTTATTATTTTTAAATGGGTTTATTTTGACAAAACTTACGTTATGGATTTAAAGTATATTTTACCTTGGTATTCAAGTGGCAGAAAATCCATACCTTACTCTGCTTTCTTAAAAGACGCCTGGCAAATAAAAACAGGGGACACCCCCTGTTTAAATTATTTAAAGTGTGTTGATAAAATTATTAACGCACAAAAACTAGACGATTTTTTCTTCACTAATGAGTGGTTTGAAGAAGGTGACTACTAAGTAGATAGTAACTAGTGAAGTAAGCCACAAGTATTTAGCGTTATAAATTAGTGAAAATACTAAGTTTTGGACAAAAGTTTTTTTGCTACTACCAAAGTAAAGTGCACCAGACAGAGTATGGAAAGCAAATCTTTGTACACATAGCAGTAGTACCGCAATAAAGACAATTAAATAAGACTTAAAGGACACTTTTTGGATAAACTTTTTTAAAAAAAATACTGAACCCAAAAAAGTAAACGGTAGTATGTAGTCTAAAAATACTGAGCCAATGTGGACAGGGGCTCCATCTGAAAGCATATTAAATACACTGTAGATTAGTGCTACTAACAGAGAGTAGACCGAACCTGTTCTAAGTGCAAATAAAATTAGTGGCAACATGGAAAGCGAAATTTTAAACGGAGAAACCGTTAAAAACTTACCTAAAATTGAAAAAACAACAGAAAGAGCAACTGCTTCTGCTCCTTCTGTTAAGAGTCTTGTTAAAGTTGGTTTTTGGTTTTTTTGGTCTGCAAGACTGTTTTTGTCAAAGTTTGCATTTGGATTTGAGTTTGACAAATCTTAACGCAACACCTTTTCAATTAACACAGTATCTGCTGGTTTTGATTTAGCAATAGTCATTGAACTAAGTAGAGTTTCTACGGCTTCTTTTAAACCTTTTTCGTTGTGATAAATTACCGCAATTGTCTCGCCTTTTTCAACTTTAGCGCCGATTTTTTTAATTAAATCAATACCAACTGCCATGTCAAGCACATCTTCTTTAGAAAGTCTGCCGGCACCAAGCAAGCGTGCTGCGTCGCCGATTTTGATGGTATCAAACTTTGCAAGATATCCAGACTCAGGGCTTTTTAGTTCGTATTTTTGGGCTTTAAGCAGTTGAGTTAAATCGCTAAACACAGAAATGTCTCCGTGTTGAGCTTTAACAAAGTCTAAAAATACTTGCTTTGCGCGTCCGCTTTCCACGGCTTGTTTTAACTCAGATCTTGCTGCTTCTTCAGATACACCTTTGGCGTTTTGTAGTAAAATTGAGCCGATTGTCATGCAGACTTCCATTAAGTCTGGAGTAATTTTGCCGTTTAAGTTATCATAGGCTTCCATAACTTCTAGTAAATTACCGATTTTATGGCCAAGTGGTTCATCCATATTAGTAATAACTGCCGCCATTTTGCGTCCAGCCAGGTTACCGATTGAAATCATTTGGGCGGCCAACGCTTCTGCGTCTTTTTGGTTTTTCATAAATGCACCACTTCCGCATTTAACGTCTAGGCAAATACATTTAGCGCCAGATGCTAATTTTTTAGACATAATAGACGCCGCAATTAGCGGAATTGAGTCAACAGTAGCAGTCACATCTCTAAGCGCGTATAGTTTTTTGTCAGCAGGGGCGATATTGGCAGATTGCCCAATAATAGAAACGCCAATTTTGTTAACTTGGTCAATAAACTCACTTGGTGCAAGTTCTACGCGAAAGCCTGGAATTGACTCCAGTTTATCAATAGTCCCGCCTGTGTGTCCAAGTCCGCGACCAGACATTTTTGCAAGTTTTACGCCACATGCTGCTAGCATTGGCGCTAACACTAAGGAAACCTTGTCGCCAACTCCACCAGTTGAGTGTTTATCTACAGTAACTCCGTTAATGTCAGACAAGTCAAGCATTTCACCAGATTTTGCCATAATTAAAGCAAGCGAAGTTGCTTCTTCTGGCGTCATTCCGTTAAAGTAAATCGCCATTAAAAGGGCAGATATTTGGTAGTCAGGTACTCGACCTGCTGTGTATTCAGTAATTATATAAGTCAGTTCTTGGTCAGTTAGAACTCCTTTATTTCGTTTTTTTAAAATCAAATCATACATTGTCATATGACAAATTCCTCCTTGTGTTGTTTAATCTTTAAATTTATTAAATTTTTTAGGTGTTCGGCCAACTCCTCAGTTGGCTTTAAACAATATGAATTATAAGAAATTGGCTCCAAAAAGTAAAGATAGACAGTCTTTCTAATTAGCGGAAAAAATCTGTTTTTCTTAACCATCCCAAAAGAAGCAACTGGCAGAATTTCGCTTTGCGCTTTATAGGCAAGTTTTAGCGCCGCTGGTTTTACTTCTTCGATTTCTTCAATCTGGCGATTTTTAATCCCACCTTCTATATATGTTAAAAAAGATTGGCCAGAACTCGCTTTTTTAATACCTTCATTTAACTCAACTAAAGTTTTTCTAATGTCATTTCTGTAGATTTTAATGCAATTTAGCATTTTAAAAACTTTTCTTAAAATTAAAAATCTAAATAGTTCTGATTTTGGGGTGAAAGCCAAAGTTAGTTTATCGTAAATCTCAAGGTAGCCAAAAGGATCTAATTCTGACTTGTGGTTCGAGACAAACAGGTAAGTTTTGTTTTTATTGATATTTTGAAGACCACGAAAGACATAACGCTGACGAAAAATATATAAATTCATAAAGTATACGGAGTTTGTCAGAAAAAAACTAAATACTTTTTTGTTTGGTCTGCTAGGGAGCAAAAAAAT
>CAUUIC010000046.1:0-3859 GCA_963545125.1 uncultured Acholeplasmataceae bacterium | reverse complement strand
ATCATTCCTTCTATTACAAAATTTACTTTAAAAACTGTGAATGACAAAGCGCATTCAGATAAATTTGAATACTCAGAAGACCCTAATACTCTTGAACCTAACCACAAAACAAAAAGCAAATCAACTTACAAAATCAAACACAAAACAGTCGGTACTGACAACACCTACGTACCTGAGGTAGACATCACTGTCAAAACCCAAGTGTGGGAAAACAATCAATTCCAAGTTAAGTCAAAAAACTTGTCACTTCGTGAACTTAAAACTATGTCTCCAGAACTTTACGGCTACCGTTTAAGTTTAAAAGACGTGACAGATGAGTCAAATAAATTTAAATTAAGTGAAGACAATTATCGTCTAAATGGCTTTGGTATGCGTTTTTCTCGCAATTTAGTGGGGCGTAAAGTAGAACTCCAATTTGAAAATATCAATAACCCAAAAGAAGTTTTAAAAGAAACTATCAACGTCCAACAAGGCGTCAACGCCTACGCGGACTTAGAACTAAGAAAATACTTTAGAATGGCCAGACAATACGACAAAGTTTATCTACAAAGAAATATCACCCCAGTTGCCCAGGCCGACCAACTTGAGTATATTGACAATAAATTTAAAGGCAGAGCTGAATATCCTGATTTAAAAGATTTAGATAAAATTGAATCTTTAATTCCAAACGACGACAAAGTTGAACTTGACGAAAACGGCGATGTGTTAGACGAAACTAAGTATTTAGGTGGTTCTTTTTACCGCAGACTTTACAACCCCAAACTTAAACATGTTGGCTACAAGCCAATTCGGTTTGATGGAAACGGCTATACAATAGATGGCAAAAACATTCGCCATGCAATCACTCAAAACTCAAGCGAAGAAGGCGTTAACTTAACGATTGTTAGAGCAGGTATTTTTTCTGTTCGTTCGTTTGTGGATGTTCCTACTATGGACAAAACTCCTTCTGTTAACTACAACTCATATATCAAAAATGTTTACATCAAAGGAAACTCAAAATCACACATTATAGGCGGTGGCAATAAGAAAAAAACTCCACTGTCTTCAGGTTCAATTCTTGGGGTTTCTGCGTTTAGGTCAAAACTAGACGTGGAAAACTCAGTTGTGCTAAACACTTCTACTGGCTTTAACTTTATTGCAGCAACTCATTTTGTTTCCAATACCAGAATAGACAACGCTTTTGTCAACGCTATTTTATTTGCCAATGAAATGGGATTTCATGACTTTAATGAAGTAATTAAAGAAGATACAATGGCCTCGCCTTCTGCTCTTTGGATTGAAAAATCTGAAATTAAACGCTGTGGTGCGGGTGGTATCTACACTCAAGACCGTGATCGCCGCAAACGACAAGATGCCGACATTAAAACTCAATCTGCTGAGTTTAGTCAGGTAGTAGAGGCAGTTAGTGCTCCTGAGTTGACTAAGGCTCATTTAACTGCACTTAGCGGCAAGGCTGCTCGTTTGTTTTCGGTTGACCCAACTGTAGTTGTAAAAGAAACTATAGTAGAAGCGGAAGTTAACCTTTCTAACGAAATCGCGCAAGCCCTTGACTTAAATCGTTTTATTGGGCAAACTGTTAGCACTATTGAGCAAATTAAACAAATCTCTGGGTTTGAAATTGTTAAAAACAACAACGATAAAGCCAAAACCAAGAGTTTCTGGGCACCGATGTTTTTCACTAACTACAACCCGTTTGTACAACCTGTAAACGACCCTGAAAATCCAAACTACTTCCTTTCTCACAATCGTCCTGCTTGGGATGTTACTTTCAACTTAGCAGAGCGAGAATACTCAACAGTTGATGACTTTTACTCAAGTTCAAAAGTTTCTGAACTATTTTCTAACATGAAGTTCACTTTCATGACTTTAAACTTTCAGAAACTTACTGAAATCAATCAAAACTTTTCAACTGTCGCAAAAATAGATAAGTTCTTTAAAGACAAGCCAAACCGTGGCATGGTTGACTTTATTTCTGAGTTTTATCAAGCCTTGCAACAAGGTGGAGATCCGTTTTTAAGTCAAAACGAAAAATTTGGCTACACTAACATCTTTAAAATAGCTCCGGTTGTTGAAAATATTTTGCCAAACGCAGGTCGTTTTGCTGGTTGCATCTACATCGGCTACCGCTTTGCATCGTAATGAACACGCAGACTAACCGTATTTTAAAATTTAATTTAACTGCACTGCCCAAAAAAGCAGATTTAGTGGTCCGAGTTTCTTTTGGTGCTTTGATTGCGCTACTTGGTGCACTTATCATGTTGCTTCCAAAAAGCATGGCTTTTTTGAGTTTAGTTAACCAAAACACAGCAAACCCAGCGTTTGCTGTTTATGTTTTAAATAACTTAGCAGTAGTTGCAAGACACCTTTATTTAACTTCAGTAATTTTGCTTTTAGGAAAAGTATTAATTAAAGACTCAAAAACTAAGTTCACACCCATCTTTTATTTAGTTAACTTAGTTTTTTATCTTGCTTTTATTTTTAAAATTAGACATTTTTTTCAAGATCAAAGTGCGTACTTTAGTTTAATTGTCCCGCTAATTTTAATTGCTACCTTTTTGGCTTTCTATGTGTTAGTGCGTTCTTTTAACACATCGTTTTTCCATTTTTCTAAAAAACACATATTTTACGAAGTTATGCTATATATTGTTGTCTTTTTGTTTTCACTGTCTCCACTTACCTTGCAAGTAATTTTTGGCCACATGACTTATCGCAAGTTTGTTTTTACTAGCCAGCACTTATTTATGCTACTTGCTCCATTTGTCTTGATTTTTATTTTAACAAATGTATACATTAACCGTACACATGAATACAAGAAGTTTCTGTTGTTTACGGTATCTCTTGCCGTAATTTACTCTGTTTACTCAGTTTTAAATAAATCTGAAATATTTACTGCTAAGTTTGCTTTTTCTCCGTTTAAATGGTTGTTGCTAGCGCTTCCTTTTATTTTCTTATTTGAACTGAAACGCGCAATGTCTATTTTTACTATGTTTTCAACAGGAGTTCCACTGCTTTTTGTGTTTTTCTTGCAACTCAAAGAAAACGGCAGTTTCTTTAGTTTAGAAAACATGCTTGTATATTTACCTGCGCTTTACTTAATAGTACTCTCTGCGCTTGCCTACACTTTGAGGTTTTTTGAAGTGCCAAGCGCAAAAGACCTAATAATTGCCCTGGTTTTCTTTACCTTGTTTTTTATAGTCGCCGCAGTAGTTTTAAGAATAGTAGACGGACTGTATCCCAACAATAAAACTGTGCAAGAACACGTTGACTTTTTCTACATTAACCGCCGTAATATCGTAGACCACGCTAAGTTTAAGACTTTCCTTGGCAATCTCCGCTCTAAATACAGAGCAGTTACTATTAAAGGAAAAACCATAACTTTCCCACTTACCTACCTGTTTATCACTTGGGCAATTTGCACAATTACCACGCTAACCGTAAGTCAAATTTTCTTGCAAATTCAAAAATCTTGTATTTCGTTTAGATTTGTTGTCCACAAACTCAAAAAAGACCGCCAGATTGGCGTTGTTAAAATTGGTAAAATTACTCCAGACCTTAAAAAGGAGCTTGATATGAAAGATAGTTTAGTTAAAGTTCAAAACTTTTCAAAAAAATACGCAAATAATGATTTTTATTCAGTAAAAGATGTTTCTTTTGAAATTTCTGGTGGCAAAATTGTTGGTTTTGTTGGCCATAACGGCGCCGGTAAATCAACCTTAATTAAGTCGCTAGTTGGAATCCAGACAATTACTGAAGGCACAATTTCAATTTGTGGCTACAATATTGAAAAAAATCCAACCGAAGCCAAATACTCGCTTGGATACGTTTCTGACAACCACGCGCTATATGAAGAGTTGACAGG
>CAUUIC010000045.1:0-3958 GCA_963545125.1 uncultured Acholeplasmataceae bacterium | reverse complement strand
ATATGTAATTAACATCCAAGAGTTAAAGAACTTAACCATGGCTTTAGATGAACACACAGGTAATGTAAATGAAGAAGTTAACTAAAATCAAAATTATTAACTGGCACACCTTTCAAAATGTCACCCTAGACATTAAGGACAATATCCTTTTAAGCGGAGAAAACGGCTCTGGTAAGTCAACGCTAC
The DNA here is from genome assembly GCA_963545125.1 of uncultured Acholeplasmataceae bacterium. Classification (GTDB taxonomy): domain Bacteria; phylum Bacillota_I; class Bacilli_A; order Acholeplasmatales; family Acholeplasmataceae; genus CALISC01. The sequence continues at coordinate 3,772 of CAUUIC010000045.1, read as the reverse complement.
TAGACGCCATGCAGTATGTTTTGGTGGGTGGTCGTCAAAACGCGCACTTTAATATCGCGGCAACCCCAGAGGCAAAGCGTACACTAGAAGGCTATATTCGTGGAAAACTAGGCGGTGAAAACAAACAGTTTATCAGACCAGGCGACGTAATTACTCACATCGCACTTGAGTTTTTTGACACTAGAGACGAAAAATACTCAATTATTGGGGTAGTTATAGACTTGCCACAAAGCTCTTCACTTAAAGAACGCTTTTATCGCATCAAAAACTCTCGAATTGACGAAGATATGTACATTGAAAACAAACGCCCGCGTAACTTTAAGTCAATGCGCGATTACCTAGACGGAGCCCAGATTAAGTTTGAAGCGTTTGACACCAATAAACAGTATAAAGAAGCGCTTTCTGTTTTTCTTGGAATTGATGGCTTAAAATACAGTAAACTGCTTCCTAAAGCCCTTGCTTTCAAGCCAATTGACTTGCAAAGTTTCATTTTTGAGTTCCTGCTTGACAACACCCAAGTTAACATTTCTTCACTTAAAAATAACGTTGCTGAACTTAAAAAAATCGAGGCAGAAATTAAAAAAGACCGCGAAAAAATTGAGTCTTTGGAAAAAATTCGCATCTCTTCTGCCGAAATTAAGGCAGAAAAAGACGAAATTGCTGCCAACGACATTACTAAAAAAATCACTGAACTTAACTCAAAAGAAGCAATTATTAAGCAATGCAGTTTAGAAAAACAACAAAATACTGCTCAGCTTTCAGAAATTCTTGAGCAAATCACTGAACTTAAAACCCAAATTTTGGCAAAAGAAGAGACAATTAAGAACTTAGACCGCGCTCGTGGCTCTAACTCACTTGCCCAAACTTTAGACGGAATTTCTCGCGAAATTCAACGCGCCAATACCCAAATTGAAGCCGAAAAAATCAAGGCTAAAGACCTTGAAAACTCACTAATTCAGGAACTTGCAACTACTCAAGAATTGGCAAAACGCATCAAAACTAACGAAATTTTAAAGAATTTCGCCAAAATGCACAGCCAAACTGCCTTTAAAGACACCGCGAAAGTAAAAGAAAATCTAGAGGCAATCGCTGAGTTTAGAGAACTGCTGATAGAAGGTGCAAACGCCCGAATTTACAAATTAAACGAGCAGTCTGAGGCTATTCGAAAAGAAATCGCTTTACTTAAAGAAGAGCACTATAATCTTGAGCGAAACATCAAGATGTATCCACCGCAAACTACTGCCTTAGTTGAAAAAATCAATGAAAAATTAAGCCAAAAATACCGTCGTGAGTTTAATTTCCGTCCGCTTTGTGACTTAATTGAAGTTAACGACGAAACTTGGCGAAATGTCGCAGAAGGTTATATTGGCAAAAACAAGTTCAATATCATTGTGGACCCTGAATATTTTGACGATGCTCTGGAAGTCTACAACGAAGTTAGAACCACTTTAAATATATTTGGTGTTGGTTTGGTCAACACTGGCAAAATCCCGCAAACTCAAACCGAAAGTGATTCACTTGCCGGAAAGATTGACACCAACCACACTTATGCTCGTGCTTACATTAACATGCTTTACAACAACGTAATATGTGTTGCAACTCCGCGTGAACTTAAGAACTTCAGTCGCTCTGTTGAGCCACTTGGTATGACTTACTCAAACTACACAGCCTCTCAACTTAACCCTCAATCTTGGGCAAGAAAACAGATCGGTATAACTGGCAACACTAAACAAAAAGAAATTATTTTAAGAGAAATTGAGCAAAAAACTCAAAATTTAGCCACAATTTCTAAGGAAATTGGTGAAACTACTTATACTCGTCAACTTGCTGAACGCCTAGCTGCTTCAAGAATTATTCAAGAAAACCGTTTTTCTGCAAACGACAATATCAAGATTTTTACAGGCAAAATCCAAGAATTACAGGCTCAAAAAGAAAACCTAGCAAAAGGTACAGACATTAAAGAAATTGAGGCCCAAATTGACAAGGCAGAAAGCGAACGCAGCGAAATTCTTACACAACACGAGGAGTTAATTACTCGCCGTGGTAGAATTGAGCAAGTTCTGCAAGACATTGAAGTTCGCCGCAATCAAACTGAAGAAACTCAAGCTGTTTATAAACAAGAACTAGAAGAACTCAAGATTAACAACCCAGAACTGTTAAGTGCTGCCAACACTAAATACAGCGCACTACTTAAACGACACGAAGATCCGACTAAAATCATTGAAGTTCTGGAAAGTAGTCAAACTAAACTCGCAAACTCAGTTTCAAGACAAAGTGTTTTAGTTTTAAAACTGATGTCTGACTACTGTTTAAGATACAGTTTCGCAAAAGAACCGTTAATTGAAAACTTAAACGCTTTTGAGGCTGAGCAAAACGAAATTAAAAACCACAACTTAATAGTTTACGAACAAAAAGCCAAAGAACTGAGAGACTCTGCAGAAACTACATTTAAAGAAGAGTTTGTAAATAAACTAGCCTCTTCAATTGAGCAGGCTAAACAACAAATTGATGACTTAAATGTTGCGCTGCAAGGTAAACGCTTTGGCAAAGACACCTATAAACTAATTTACAAAGCCGCTGAAGACCCAGACTTTGAAAGATACTACAACTTACTTACTCGCAACCAAGAGTTAAATAACACACTATTTCAAGACAACTTAAACAAAACTCAAACCACAATTTTAGATGATTTATTTAGACAAATTTCGTCAACTGACCCTGCAATGGAAAAAACTGCAGCAAGACTACTTGACTACCGCAATTACATGAAATACGACATTGAAATTACTTCTGAAGATAACGTTGTTTCACTTTTTTCCAAAGTTTCTCGCGAAAAATCAGGTGGTGAGACCCAAGTTCCTTTCTATATAGTAATCGCGGCTTCTTTCCAACAATTGCTTTCTCGAAATCGTGGTGCGGGATCTGGCTGTCTAGTGCTGTTTGACGAGGCTTTCAACAATATGGATGAATCTAGAATTAGCGCGATGATGACCTTCTATAACTCACTAGCAATTCAGTTGTTTATTGCCGTTCCCCCACAGCGTGTGGCTAACATCATTCAATACGTTACAACTTCACTGACAGTCGTTAAACACAAAGAACTTTCTTTTGTCAAAGAGTTTCAAAAAGAACCACTAATTAAGACTTACACGGAAACTTCTGAGGCTGAACAAAGCGCAGAAGAAACTGCTGAAAACTCAAATCCCAACTAAGTTTTTTAGTCAACTTAATCATTAAATCCAGTAGAAGAGACTCTACTGGATTTTTGCTTTTTTGCGAAGTAAGACATATCTTTTTTGGGTAAAACTACCAAAATTGGTTTAAAATCATTAACCTAAGCTATTTTTTTGTAGTGCAAATTTGAAAACAACCCAACTAAAAATATGGTAAAATACATTAACGGCAAAAATCACTTGTCCTTGTTTTTAAAGAAAAATATGAAGACAAGTAAATTCAAATTAAATATTTAAAAACATTTTTTACACGAGGTGCATTATTACTAATATTAAAATTTTTGGACTTGGTGGATTTGGAGAAATTGGGAAAAACTTCTTTTGTCTACAAGTCAATCGTTCTATCTTCATTTTAGACGCAGGACTAAAATACCCAACTCAACAACAGTTTGGAATTGATTCAATTATTGCAGACTACTCAACCCTGCTGCCACACAAAGACCAAATTCAGGCTATATTTTTATCGTCTTTTAAAGACGAAAACATTGGTGCTTTGCCTTTTTTACTTAAACAAATCAAAGTACCAGTTTACGCAACTG
>CAUUIC010000044.1:0-3977 GCA_963545125.1 uncultured Acholeplasmataceae bacterium | reverse complement strand
ATCCTGGACAAAATAATATCCGAGTATATCAATACTACTCTCTGAAGTTTAGCGATGTTTATGTTTATTACGACAGTAAAAATAAATTTCTTGACAACTGGCCAACTAAACGCACTAGGTTAATTCCAATTGATGAAATTGCACTTCACTATAGAGGCAAAAGTTCAGACTACAACATCCAAGCTTGGGCTTATTTAGATGAACCAAACAACCCTGTTGATAAGTTTATAGCAACGGCTGAAACTAGTCGGATTGTTGGTTTTCCGCGTAAACGTAAATATAATGTTCACTACCGTATTTTTACTCAACACTGGTATGACGATTCATACGATGAAACCTTTGTTCGAAATGTTGACACAGTAAATGAGGGTGAAAGCTACACGCCAAATTGGACTAATCCAGATCCGCGCATATTTAAAATGCATTCTTATAAAAGTTCTGATGACCAAGATCAAAATACATTTACATATAAGATATATTTACATAGACATCAGGCTAGTATTAAAATTAAATACTTAGGAAAACACGTTAAAGCGGACTACCGTGATTTTCGCGTATATCACGGAAGTACAATACGCAATCAAAATATCGATTTTAATATACCAAATCAATGGGAAATTTTGAAAATCACTCTAGACGGCGCCGAAATTTCTAAAGAAGATCTTTTAAATACTGTTATTGTGAAAAACTACGTAATTGAAATTCACACAGGTATTTATGAAGATACTTTTGGTGAGTATCCACAAAGCAAGGTTGATGTCAACCCAGCTGACTTGCTAAACGAAGAAATTAGCGAACGCACATTAACTTTCCATTCGTACGGCAGAGACATTGAATTTAAATTTAACCGTATTTTTGTTAAAGATAAACAAGGCAACAAATACGAAAAATACAACGGTAAATACTTTAAGTTTGAGCCAGTTCGTTGGGTTAAAATTGCTGGTAAAACCAACAGTATGATTGTAAAAGGAATCCTTGACTTCACACCTTTTAATTTAGTCGGACCTTATAATCAATCTACTAAGGATGATTGGTATCTTACTTTTTACAGCGCAATGCTAAAAGATATGGAAAAAATAATTGGCACTACTTTATATTCACCTACTAAAACTTATTCTTTATCGGCTTTTGGAATTGATCTTGTAAACGACGAACGTTATGACACTGAGCCTACAGACTACGCTTTAGAGATTTACGGCAACACTAAATCTGGTTTTGTTAGCGAATACCGAGGAATTGATCTAAAGACTATTATGCCCGCTGGCTTTGATGAACAAAAATGGGGTATTACATATACTCCGGATTCTAAATATACTTTCTGGACTAATGAAATAAAAAGTTTCAACTATAACAATGATTGGTATGTTCACGCTAAAGTCAAAACAAGATATAAGCATATTCTATTTGCCAATATCGCTGGTATTAAACCTTGCCGCATTATTTAAGTTATTTAATTAAATCTACTCATTAAGTAAAACACCTAGGTTTATTTAACCTAGGTGTTAGCAGAATCAAATATTATAATTCTAAAAAATCAAAATATCGTTAAATCGGTATTCCCTAATTTAAAAAGGTTGCCCTTTTGGAGGAATAACATGACAAAAAAACAAAAAAGTTTTTTAATAACGTCTATTTTACTCACCGCATTAATCGCAATTGTTTTATTTACACTTTTTATTTTTGCACATCCTAAACTTTATTTTACAAAAAAAAGCGGACTTGCAAATTTAAGTTTTAAAAAAACAGGTCAAAAATACAAATTGCGTTTAGTAGTGCCCGAGACTATAGACACTACCAAAACCCAATTTATTGCTATCCAAGAAGACTGGTTTACAACTAGTGCTTTTGGCAAAATTACCGCAGTTAAAGCCAAACCAGGTAAATACTTGGCTTTTGACTTTACAGACCGTCAACATGACTCTGAAGTTTTTACTATATATACTCAAAACCTATTTGGAATTAAACAAGAGTATGACGTTATGCGTGTATTTTTCTCAGAGGCCAGAGACGGAGAAGTTCCACGCAGTCCAATAATTTTGCCTTACTATAAATTAGTCTCTGAGTATAAGCATATTTACGAAGAACTGCTTAAAATTGAACACTACAAGCGCTTTAACCGCCAAGGACTTGAAGACACCTTTGCTTTTGGAAAAGAAACCGTTTTTAATAAAGACAAAGCAAACGGACACGCTTTTATTGTTAACAACGACAACCACATCACTTTAATTTACGACTTTTTACTACCAGGAATTTTTGCAAATCAAAACCAAAAAACTCAAGTTTTTGACTATATCGCAAAGTCTAACACTCAATTTAAAGCCTTTGACCCGAAAGACAAAAACCTAGATATTCAGTTTAAAACTCCACCATTTTATTTAACTGAGTTTTTAGGTTGGTATTATATTGATCCAACTGGAAAACAGGTTAACATTAAACCTGGTGAAAACGTAGATATTCCGAAATTTGTAAAATCTGAACTTAGACTAATTGCCAGATACAACTCAACCCTTGACCCTGATAAAATTGGCGATGAATTAAACAAACAAGGGCTAGTTGCGGTGTCTTATTTCAATGGCGCTGAACGCGTATTTTTTGATGTGGTTAGAAAAGGCGATCCTATTAAAAATCACTTATTTCAAAAACCAGGATATGCTTACGCTGGTTGGTATAAGGACAGTGCACTAACTGAAAAATTTGATTTTGCAACAGAACGCGCTGAGAAGAACATTTCACTTTACTTAAAGTTAGTTAAAGTAAACGACCCACAAACTCCAAAACCACAAAAACACCACACTGTGCAGTTTATTACTCCTAAAGACGCAAACCAATTGCTTCCACTTTCTCATCCTCATGGTGAAAAACTAGATAAAAATTATTTGATTCCGAGTTTAGTTACTAGATTTGACAAAGACGGCAATTTCTATGAACTGGATTACTGGAATGTAGTAAACCCAATAACTGGTAAAGAAACTAAATTTGATTTTAACAAACCAATCACCGAAGACTTAATTTTAAAAGCAGTGCTGAAAAAGAAACCATTGGTTGTTGAAAATACTAAATATGTAATTAAAAAACTATATGAATCTGTTGACCAAGCAGGCGAATTTATTGAAGATAAAACCCAAGAAGAAACCGTGCTTGGCCAAAAACCCAACGAAGACGTCACTTTAAGTGCAGATAAAACTACAGCACCTTATGGTTTTACTTTGTCTCCAGACACAGTTTTAACAAAAACAATAAAACCAGATGGAACAACTGTATTTGAACTTAAATATGTTAGAAACAAATACAAAGTTAACTTTGAAGTTAACTACAATTCAACTCAGTTTCCTAATGCTAATCCATCAACTGAATCAGACCAAACAGTTAGACATGAAGGCAAGGTTCAAAAACCAAGCGCAAATCCAACTTTAACTAAACCAGGATTTCAATATGTTTTTAAGCACTGGCAGTTAAAGGATGAAATGAACGGTCAGTACAGAGAAACCAAACCTTTTGATTTTAAAAACACAAAAGTTACGAGAAACCTGACTTTAGTTGCTTATTTTGAAAGAAAGGCAGTATCTGCTAACTATACAATTAAACACGTATTTGAAGGAATTGAGGGTCAACCTGACCGCACTATTTCTGAAAACTCACACACTGCACAAGCCGGAACTAAAATTACTGTTAACCGAAATAGTAGATTAACAGGATATGACAGTGGTTTTATAGTTGCCCAGCAAGATCAGACTAAAACCATTGAAGCAGATGGATCAACTGTTTTTACTTTAAGATATATTCGCAGACGTTTTAGCGTAAACTATGAAGTAAACTTTAACTCAAACTACTTTGACAACGCACAGGCTAGCTTTATTCCAAGTCAAAATGTAGAGTTTGAAGGATACGCTAAAAAACCCGCACAAGCACCAACTTTAACCACACTTGGCTACCGTTTTGTCTTTAAACACTGGCAACTTAAATCAGAAATGAACGGT
>CAUUIC010000043.1:0-4208 GCA_963545125.1 uncultured Acholeplasmataceae bacterium | reverse complement strand
TGCTCGCTTACAACAAACAAGAAATCATCTTTATGCTCAAAGCAAAAATCAAAATCAACACTTTGATTTAAATCTATTTCTTTATATTTTTTAAGTAAAAGACGAAAAGTATTTAAATTCCTTGGAAAAATTAAAATATTTAAACTATTTTTTTCAAGATTTAAACGCGTAGCAAGGCCAAATAAGCCAGTTTTATTTGCATCTTTACAACATTTGAAAAATTCAAGCATGCCGCCTAAATTATAGTCAGCAAGCACAGGTATATCGTATCCTTTGCTTAATTGTAGAGGGACAGCGTCTGATACCGGAATTAGTGAATGTTGATGTGAAAAAGCACTTTTAAAATTTATTAAAGCAAACATTAGAAATTAATAAAATCTTTTGCGAATTCCATACATTCGCGAATTTTATCGTCGTCTGGTTGATAGATACAAGAAAGCCCTTTTTCTCTAAAAAGTAGAGCACCTACTTCTTTAACTCTATCTTCCCAAATGTCCATCCAAATTGGGTCATCATACCAGCCATAAGAGCCAAATAAGGCGATTTTTCGCCCTTTTAAATTAGGAAGAAGTTCTGCAAAATAAGGTTCAAACTCCAGTTCTTCAAGAACATTGTCACCCATTGCTGGGCAACCAAAAATAATTTTATCGTAATTTAAGGTCTCAGGAACATCAATTTCAGACACCCATTTTAACTCAGCGTCAGCGTTGTTTTCCTTTAAGGCGGTCAGCATAGCGTTCGCCATAATTTCAGTATTGCCAGTTCCTGACCAGTAGACTATCAGTATTTTTTCCATAGCATGTTAATCTCCTCTTTTTCACTTTTAGTATAACATTATTTAAATTTTTTTCTGTTTGTTTTTTAACTTGTTTTTCTTTATTTTACTGTTCTGATTTGCGTATTTTTGTTTTATAAGACTTAAAATCTTTTAAATAAAAATAACTAAAAATACTACCTGTTAAAATTAAAGAAATACCCGCTGTAATGATTATTTTTGCGGCAGTTGGTAAACTACCCAGTTTACTACTATTTTTATAAATTACTGTTCGCTCATAAGTTTGCACATTTCCGCGTTCATCAGTAGCGGTGTATAAAAGAGTTCTGGGTAGTTCTTTGGTTTTAGTTGAATCAATTGTCTCGTGCCAAATGTCTAATTTACTGTAATTTTTAGTATCTGAGCTATCGGCAATTTCAAGACCTTTTAAGTAATCAATTTGACTTGGATTATTTTTCAAAGTCACAATGTCAATTTCAAGTGGACTAATTTCCTTAATCGTAGGTTTTACTTTGTCGTCAACTAAAAGTCTAAGTTCTTTTGTCACTGAGTTTTCCGCGCTATCTTTTACAGTGTAGTACACTTTGTAGTAGTCGCATTTCTCTAAGTTAACTCCAGAAATATCAATGTGGCATTTGCTTGGGTTGATTGACTTGTCGACATTGTCAAAAATACCTGCAATGTTTTGACGCAAAGTTTCAAGCAGATTAGTTTCTTTTAATTTCACAGTTAAAGTGTTTGTCTTTAACTCCAATATCGGTGGGATGTTGTCGCCAACTATGCAGACAAAACTGTGGATAGTTTCGTTTCCGTATTCGTCAGTTAACTTAAGTTCGCATCGGTATTTACCTGGTTTTTGGAAATTAAAGGTATATTCTTCTCCATCAACGTATAGTTTTTCAACTACTCTAGTGTCGTCAAGATACGAAAAATACTTATTTGCTTGGAACTTCTCGCCCACATTTAAAAAAATACTTTTTGGTTGTTTTACTAAAGTAGGTGGGAGCATGTCTACAACTTTTAGCAGGTAAGATTTTGAAATTTTGTTCCCTGCTTTGTCTTGAACTGAAATTTCAACTAAATATGATTTGCCAAGTTCTTTAGTGTCAATAGTTTTGTCAACCGTAGTTTTAAGTTCGCTTTTAAAATCGTAGTTGTCTTTTATTTCAAATAAGTCAGTTAAGTTAAACTTAGAGTTTACTTGCACTGGCACATAGCCTTGGTTGTTTTTGTCTTGTTTAGTTTGAATGGGTTCAATTGACGGCTTAGTTGTGTCTTTAACTTCTAACACAAAAGACTTGGAACCTCTGATTTCTTGAGTGCCTGGTTTAAAGACATTTAAAGTAACTTTGTATTTACCGACTTTACTAAGGTTAACTTCGCTTATGTCTAAGTTTAATTCGCTTAACTCATGTTTGTAGACTTTATCTTTTACAACTGCTGATTTTAAAATTTCTTCAATGAACTTTGTGTACTCGGTTTTTATTTTTTCGTTGTCTAAACTTGGCGAAAGAACTTCTTTTGTAAGTTCTTTAAAAGGAAAGGCAATTTCGGCAACCCCTGTGTCTTTAACTTCAACATTAAATTTCTTTGTAGTTGAATTTCCACTTTTATCAGTTGCTGTCACCGAAAGTTCGTGTACTCCGACTTTACTTAACTTTTCTTCGCCTTTTACTTTAATATCTAGTTCTTCTGAGCTGTTGTCTGTAATATTAAATTGATTTAAAGGAAAAAAAGGAGCACCAATAACTGTAGTTAACTGTTCTGATGGTTTTTTAAACTCAATTTTGGGAGCCTCTATGTCTTTAACTTCTATGTAGGTTTTTAAAACTGTTTCATTTTCATTTTCATCTAAACAATGTACTTCTATTGGGTATTTGCCAGGTTTGTTTAATAAAATGTCTTCAGCGCCGAGTAATTTAGTTGTTAATTTACTTGAAATATTGTCTTTAAAGACAAAGTATTGCTTTAAAATTTCGTCAATTTGTTTATCTGAAAGTCTGTCTTTTTTAAGTTCCGTAAAAACTATTGGCTTAATTTGTTTTATTGTTGGTTTTTCTTTGTCTAAAATATTGATAATTAAGTTAACTTCAAGTTCATCAGCAAGACGGCTAAACTCGCAAAGTAAACCAACTCGCATTTTCCTTTGTTTGAAGTTAGTCATAAAAAATTTTTCTTCAAAACTCTCAGGAATAGCATATTCAATGGATTCAGCCATATACTTTTCACCAGTATTCGCGTCTTTTAGCCAAACTTTGACAGCGTTTTTTAGTTCATCAAAAGAGACTTTCTCTGGATTGTCTAAACTAAAGTCAAACTCATGATAAATCCCTTCTGCGTGTAGTTCATATTGCAGACCTTCGTAAATTACAGTTTTAATGAAAGTTTTTTCTTGAATTTTGGATTCTTTTGCGAATGTCTGTTTAGGTAAAAAAAGTCCAGAACAAAAGGAAATAAAAAATAAAATCAAAAAACTTAGTTTATTTGTCATCTTGAGTTCCTCCGCATATATATTTATGCAGATCATATAAATTGCTTAAAAATAGCCATGTCTATTTGCAAATTTTGTCACTTAACTGTTGAAAAAAGTAAAAAACCAATCAGCATTGATTGGTTTTTTAAAAGGTTAAATTTATTTTTTAGGTTGCCATCCTACTTTTTTTGCAATCGCCTTTAAAAGCAAATGCATTGAGTAGGTGTCTTGGCCGCAATATGCCAAAAGCGCAGCGTATGATTTGTCGTAATCAGGTCCTTTTTTTTCAGTAAACGATAAATATTCCTGCACTGCCATTAGACCGTTTTGCACTTCTAGGTTTTTATAAGAAAGGTCTGTAAAAACAGGAAGTAGTTTTTTAATTGAGTAAGAGCCAAACAAATCACGGTGGTAGTAAGCCAAACCACCTTTTGGTTTGTCTGCACTCTTTCCTTTAAAGACATACATTAAGTCATATATTCTGTCTAAGATATTTTGTAGGCCTTTAACCATTTTAGTATCTGTTTTAAATAGTTGCATCAGTTCTTTAATCCGAGTGTTTTCAAATGCTTTGTTGTAAACCATCACACTGCCACCGTCTGGTTTAATAGTTTCAAGCATCAGTTTAGTAAACATTGTCTGCTTTTAGGTCGCATTTGCCAAACTCTTTTTCTATGTGGATAGAAAACTGAAATAGTGACTGGGTGTAGGGTTTTTCGCCAACATACCGTGGTAAAGGAAAGTTAGTAGACTCAAAGTCCAAGTGGTAAATTGGGAATTTAATTTCGTCTAAATATTTTTTAACTAAAGTCTCGTCAATATGTTCTTCACCAGAAAGCACACAGTATTTTTGAGTTTTGTTTTTTTCGCGGTTTAGATATTCGTCGTCTAAATCGGTCATTTTAACCGTGCCTTCGTTTACCAGGTCTTCAACTTCTAGTTTTTCTGATTTGCTTTTAA
>CAUUIC010000042.1:0-4252 GCA_963545125.1 uncultured Acholeplasmataceae bacterium | reverse complement strand
TCTTGACCATCTAGTTCTGCTTTTCTAATACCAAGTCCTTGAGCTGCAAACTGACTTTCGTCAATCGCCCCAATTGTAGCACCATGTCTAATTGTTCTTTCAGCAAAAGAACTCATAAGGTTTTTAACTTCAAAGGTAATTTTGTAAACTATTCTAAGTATAGTAACGGTTACTTTATTTTGAGTTTTATCTGCACTAACTGTAAATTTTTCAACACTAAAAACGGGTTTTTGATAAATAGATGTGTCAGGGTTCGCGTATTCAACTGTGTGAGTAGATGCAATTTTACCACTCTTACTTATCGTTTTTTCTACAAAAGTACCATCAGTATTCTCTTTTTTTACAGTGTATGTGATTTCTCTGTCTTGATATTCAGTTCTAGCATGTAATTCTAAACTATCTGTGTCTTTTGCGACAACAAACTCAGTTTGCACAGCACCATCTGGAGCATAAGCCCAACCAAGGAAATTGTGAGTGTCTTTAAGGGTGTAGTTAGGTAAAGCGATACTTCTGGTTTTTTTAACTTTTAGTGTTTCAAAAGTTAAGGCAGCAATACCTTCGCTTTTCTTAAAATTGACTGTAACTTCTTTTAATTTATAGTATTGGCGAACCTCTGTTGTGTTGTCGCCAGCGGTAAGTTTTGCAGTTAATTTATTGTCAGGATGAGTAGTGTCTTTTTCATAAAGTTGAATGTCAAGGTTAGTATAATCTTGGTAAACAGCATCATCTTTGACATTTTGGTTAGTTTTGATTTCTTCAATTTTTTCGTAAGTATTATCAAGTGAACTTTCTTTTCCTTGCTTTTCAAGTAAATGAACTACCTTGTAGCTGACTAAAGAATTTTCTTCATTGTTTTTAAAAACTGGATACAGTTTTGCGTATTCTTTTTTGGCTTTAAGTTCAACTATATATGTTTTGCTATTTTGGATATTTGACCAACCAAGAAATTCTTCGTTTTTCACAAGTTCAAGTTCTTCGCTTGAAAAAGATACACTAATTTTTTCATCTAATTTGAACTTTCTTTTAGCAATTTCTTTTCCTGTTTTTGAGTGAAAAGTAATTTCAACATGACTGACAGTTCGGGCATTTTTACTTTTTATGCCAAAAACTGTTCCTAAAATAATTGCCAAAATAGCAACTATTATGACTAAAATACTAAAATATAAATATAATTTATTTTGACTAATTTTTCTCATTTTTATCCTCAGCGATTAGTTAAGTCTAATCTAAATTGTTAGTTTCATTTTTTTTAAGTTAATTTGAAGACATCAGCTAAACACTTAGCAACTCCGTCTTCTTTGTTAGTGTGCTCAGTAAATAACTTAGCGTGCGGATACAGCACTTCGCGACTATTTCGCATAGCAACGCCATATTTTACTAAATCAAGCATCTCAACATCGTTAACATTGTCGCCAAAAGCAATCGTATGGTTTAAATCAACATCTTTTGATTTTGCGAGTTCCGATATTGAAATTGCTTTGCTTTGTCCTCTGATGTGAACTTCATAAAGTGGGAAATTACCGTTTTCTGTAAAAACATCAAAGTAATATCTAAATCCAAGGCTAGCAAAGTTTTTGGAAATGTTTTCTTCAAAAATCTTGGCAGTGTCTGGCTTTAAAAGCACTAGCGCTCCTGGAAAATCTGGTAAAGAACCACTAACTTCCTTGGTAATTTCAATAATTTTAACCTCAGATTGACCAGCAAAAAAAGAAAATCTTGCCAGTCGGTCATCATAATTGTAGACATAACATAAATTGTCTACATTAAATAAGTAACTTTCAACTATATTTGCATTTATATCAACTAAACTCAAAAACAGTTCAGGCTTAATGTAGTTTCTAAACACGGTTTTGCCTGTATGCATATCAATTAAAGTAGCTCCGTTGTCAGCGATTATATATTTTGACTTAAGCGCTAAGTTTTTATAAATATAGTCAACTCCAACCTTTGGTCTACCTGATGCTAAAATCACTGTATGTCCGTTTTTTTCAACTTTGTGCAAAGTCTTTTTCGTAAATGCAGAGTAATCTGAACGTTTTTCAAGTAGCGTACCGTCTAAGTCTATAAAAATAGTGTGCTTAGTTTTAGGGTCAAAATGTTTTAAAAGTGCTTTTGCTCTCTTGTTTGTCTCACTAATTTTTGTAAGTAAAACATCGCTTTGTTCACCGCTGCCAGTCAAAAGATAGCCAGTGTCTTTACTTTCATTTAATTTGTTGGTGTTTTTAATTAGTTTTTTATAATTTTTATTTGGGTTAGCTTTTGCTTTTTTAACTGAATAAACAATTAAATAAACAACTAACGCTAAAAAACCAATACTAATAAAAATATCGGCGACATTACAGTTAAACGCCAGTTTGCCTTGAATGAAAGGAAAAACTATAAAGTCAGTAACTCCTTCTGGCAAAAAAATACGTTCGAACGCATTGCCAAGTGCTCCACCTGTGAGCATCGGCAAGATAAAGGCGGCCATTATTTTATTTTTTTTGTAAATAAAATAAGACTGAGCAACCAGTAAAATAGCTAAGCCAAGTAGAGTAATTATCACTAAAAAAACTCTGCTTTGACTAAATGAACCGTAGGCAGCACCTCTGTTTTTGATGTGCGAAAACTCAAGTAAATAAGGAATGATAGTTTTGCTTTCGCCAAGTGGTAAGTTAGCAGCAACAATGGCTTTAGAAATTAAGTCAAAAGCCACAACGCTTAACAAAAAAACGAGTGAAACTAAAGTAATGGTTAAGTTGCTAAGTATCTTACTTTTCTTCATTTAACACAAAATGTTGAACTTCAATGCCAACTGCCTCTGCCATTTTCTTAGAAGCCGCAGTTTGTGGAGAGTCCGGCATATACATCTGTTCGTAAATTACTTTTTTAATTCCGGCTTGTACTAGATGCTTCATGCATTCTGAACACGGAAAGTAGTTAACATAAACTACGCAGTCTTTAACTGCAGTAATTGAGTTAAAAATTGCGTTCATCTCAGCGTGCACAACGTAAGGGTACTTAGTGTTTTCATAAGAACCTGAGCGTTCCCATGGGAAGTTGTCATCCGAAATTCCACGCGGAAATCCGTTGTAGCCAATTCCCACAATTCGTTTATCTGCGTTAACTATGCAAGCACCAACTTGAGTATTGGGGTCTTTTGAGCGTTTTGCCGACAGTTTGGCAATGCCCATAAAATACTCATCCCAAGAAATAAAGTTTTCTCTTTTCATTATTTTTGTTCCTTAACAGCAATTCCAAGTTCTTCCAGTTGTGTGTCCCAAACTGAGTTTGGTGAGTCGTTCATCAAGTCGCGAGCAGACTGAGTTTTTGGAAATGCTACGATGTCTTTGATGTTGGTAGTATTACACATTATCATAACAATTCGGTCAAGTCCTAGACCAATTCCGCCGTGTGGTGGAGTTCCGTATTGAAATGCCTCAATTAAGAAACCAAACTTTTGTTTAATGTCGTGTTCACTTAGACCAATTGTTTTAAAGATTTCGGCTTGCAAATTAGAGTCGTGTACACGAATTGAACCAGATCCAAGTTCATAGCCATTTAACACAAGGTCGTAGTGGCGCGCTAAACATTTTTTTGGATTATTCCTTAGCATTTCTGGATTTTTAGGTTGTGTAAACGCATGATGCATCGACTCAAGTGCTTTAGTTTCAGGATTTACTTCAAATAAAGGAAAGTCTGTGACCCAAAGCACTTTAAAGTCATTTGGTTTAATTAACTCAAGAATATTGGCAATTTGAATACGCACAGCCCCTAAACCTTTTGAGACTTTTTCGTATTCGCCAAGTCCAAGGAAAATGATTTCACCAGGTTGTAGGTTTAGTTTTGCAATTTCTTTATCTGTTAGTTCTTTGGCTAGAGAACCGCTAACTTTGCCATCTGCTATTTTTAAAAATGCAGTTTTTGCAAGCGAGTTTTTTAAGGCTAAAGCACTAAGTTCGTCTAAAACTTTACGGGTAAATTTATCGTTTGCTTGAAAACGAATACCACGAATTGATTTAAATGAGTTAATAAACGGAGAACCTGATGTTTTTAGCCAAGCAAAGTCTGTAATTTCTAAGTCGTATCTTAAGTCTGGTTTATCTGAACCGTACTTTGCAATTGCGTCTTTAAATTTTAAAACTGGAAACTTGCGTGGTAAATCAAAGTTAAGTACATCTTTAAAGAGTTTTTTAAACATCTTTTCAACCATTTTCATGATTTGTTTTTCGTCAACAAAAGAAGCTTCAATGTCAATTTGGGTAAACTCAGG
>CAUUIC010000041.1:0-4282 GCA_963545125.1 uncultured Acholeplasmataceae bacterium | reverse complement strand
AAATTTATCAATCTTTGTTGGAACTGTAAAATCTGACTTTACAGTGTCCTTGGTTTCACCTTGAGCAAATTGCAATTCCACACCTTTAATTATTTTGTGTGGATCTGCTTTTTTACATGCAAAAGCAAAACCAAAAATTAGTGTTGCTAAGATGAAAAAGAAACTAGTTTTAAGTGCTTTCATATATACTCTCCCTAAAGACCAAAACGTCTTTCAAATACAAAAAAATTATACAACAAAATCTTTAAAATGTAAACGCTTACATTAGGTGAATTAAAAATGGGCCAGTGTTAGCCCATTTTATTTATTTTTATTAAAAATTTAAACTTGTAGTTGGAGTAAATCTCAATTGACCATTGACTTTTACTAAAAATAAGCCTTCAAAAGATTTTGTAGTGCCTTCTTTGCCTTTAAGTTCTTGAATTTTCTTAAGCATTGGCTTATTTTTTAATTTTTGTTCTGATCTTCCGTCGTATTTAATTTCATACTCAGTATCAGCAATTGAAACTCTAGCAGTTATGTAGATATATGATTTGTCGTTTTTTGTTCTAGTTTCTTCTTTGTATTCTTTAATTTCTGCATCAAACTTAACAATTTTATTTTTGTGTGTTTCAACTTGGCTGGCTGGACGGTTAGAAATATCTACCACTGAAAAAGTTTCATTTAATTTAGTAAACACTGGTTTCGGGGTTTTTGCGATTTCTTTGCCATATTGACTTTCGTTTACTACCGCCTTCATGCTTACTTTATCACCAGTCTTAACACCTTTTGCATAGACGAAAGTTAAGTTTAAAGCATTGCCTTCGCCGTCAATTAGTTTGTTGTAGCCACCAACGTTAACGTAGTAACCCTCAACGTGGATTTTTGTGCCTTTTTCTTTTGTTGCGGCTTCTTTGATGCTCATTTTTTGAAATCCATCGTCTTCAGGTTGTGGTGTTGGAGCAGGTGCTGGTGGATTTGGTGCAGGATTTGGTTTAGGTGTGTTTTTGCACGCAAACATAAATCCGGCTGATAATACTAATACAAGCGCTAAAGTGATTTTTTTAAAAATTCCCATTTTATCTCCTTTTTTAAAAAACTTCACTTATAAGTATAAACTATCAATTTTAAAAATTCAATCAATATCGGTTAAAAATGTAAGCGTTTTCAATTCAAGCATTTCAATATCGGCGCAATCTTTAAGCACGCATGAATTTTCAGATAAATCTAGTTTAATTTCTGCGTAAATTTGGTCCTTGTATAGATACTTGCTTTCAATTTGTTTTAAAGTAGAAACAAAGTTAAGCACTCTTTCTTTTACTTCGTAGTTGAATTTAAAAGACGCAAGTGTGTAATTCTCTTCTTTGACTTTCTTAATTTTTTTAATGGCTTCAACTGTAAGACTTCTGTAAGTTCTGGTTAAAGCAGATAATCCTAACTTAATTCCGCCATAGAAACGAATGATAACGACAGCAAAATTAGTGATATCTAGATTTTTAATTGCTGTGTAAATCTGAAAACCAGCACTACCGCCTGGTTCTTTGTCGTCGCTGAACTTAAAGTTTTGATTAATTTTATATGCATATACAAAGTGAGTAGCACCAGGATATTGCTTCTTTATTTCTGTTAATTTATGTTCAAAGTCAGCAACAGTTTCTGTCTTTATTACTAATGTGTAAAAGACTGATTTTTTAATTTCTGTTACTAATTCTATATTGTTTTTTAATAAATACACTAATCTCTCCGTGTGCACTGTGCTAAAATTACCTAAAAGAGGTTTTTTAAATGAAAGAAAAACAAATTTCTCTAACTGCTCTTTATTTATATCTTACAACAGCGCTTGCTGCTATCGCAAGTGCGGTGTTGCTGAGTGCATTTAACTTAATCAAGGCAAATGCTGCTGACTTAAAACCAGAAATTCAGTCTTCTGCTCAACTTTCTTTGATTTTAACAACAGCGACAATTTTTTTGATTGTAGCAGGCGCGTCTGCTTTTGCTTATTTAATTTTTTATGTGCTTACTTATATTAAAAACAACCAAATTACTAAAAAGTTTGATTTTGTTTGTTTCTTAATTGGTTTTTTTATTCCAATATTTGCGCTTATCTTTATTGTGAAAGTTGGTCTTTTGCAAAACAAATGTCTTTGCAAAAAAAGATGTAATGCAGAAAGCACTAAAAATTAACGTAAAAAATCGAATTGACTTAAAAAACCCCATAATTATGGGGGCTTTTTATATTTTAAGAAAACTAGAAGAAGCGGGACATTCTGCGTACATTGTGGGTGGGTTTGTTCGTGATCTGGTTTGTGGGTTTAGAAACTTAAGTACAGATATTGACATCACAACAAGCGCAGAACCCACAGAAATTAAAAAAGTATTTAAGCACACTTTTGACAAAGGCATTAAGTACGGCACAGTTGGCGTGCTGATAGACGCTGTTGCTTACGATGTGACGACTTATCGAAGTGAAACGAACTACCAAGACAGTAGGCATCCTGAAACTATTGTTTTTACCAAAGAAATTAAAGAAGATTTAATCAGAAGAGACTTTACAATAAACGCACTAATCTTGGATAAAAACTACACAGTTTTAGACTATGTCGGTGGACTTTCGGATATCAAAAATAAACAAATTCAAACAATCGGGTCGCCAGACAGCCGTTTCAAAGAAGATGCACTTAGACTAATTCGTCTAATTTACTTTCAAACAAAGTTAGGTTTTTCAATAGAAACTAACACCAAAGAGAGTTTAAATAACCTAAATTATTTAGTTAAAGAAATACACCCAGAACGCATAACAAGCGAGTTTAACAAGGTTTTTTTAAATGGATATTTTTGTGAGTTTATCAATAATTTACGTGAAACTAAGATGTTTGATATAATAATTAAGCGTAAGTTTACTACCAATCTACTAAATGGTTTTACTAACTGCTTAAATGTAGATGAGATGTTGGTTTTTCTGTTTTTCTTTGAAAAACAAGTGAGCCCTTATTTTATTTACACAAACAAAGTTAAGAACCAAATTAAGTTTGTAAAAAAGATTGTTGAAAACAAGTATCTTGAAAAAGATATGCGCGTAAACTTAATTCGCTTTC
Source organism: uncultured Acholeplasmataceae bacterium (assembly GCA_963545125.1). Classification (GTDB taxonomy): domain Bacteria; phylum Bacillota_I; class Bacilli_A; order Acholeplasmatales; family Acholeplasmataceae; genus CALISC01. The sequence continues at coordinate 1,208 of CAUUIC010000041.1, read as the reverse complement.
AAACGGAGACTATATACCTTGCTTTAAAAATTGCTAAATATTTTTACAATAAAGACTACTGCCCAAATGAAGTTATTTCAGATGTTAAAAGATATCTTGAAGCAGAAAAATACGTCAAAAGTAAAAATATCAACTACGAAAAACTATTTAAAAATAAAGCAAAGTCTGAATATGGTGAACTTATTTTGATGCTCGTCAAAAAAGTGGCCGATGAAGGATATCAGCTGAATGAAATTAATTAAAAAAACAAATCTAAGACTTAAAAATTTTGGTTTTTTTGCTTTCTTAAAAAGACACACGATAAAGTTGCTTTTCTATATTTTAGTTGTAGCAAATAATAATTATAATTATTAAAATAGTCACTTTCTTTTAACATTTCAAATAAACCTGGAAACTCAACGAAAGGGTTTGAGTTGTCTTGGTATTTTAAAATTATTTTATTTCGTCTTTTTTCAAATTCAGAGATAGGGGTTTCTGCACCCCATTTTTTAATTTCTGAAAGTGAGCCCATTACGGTTGAAACTCGGCTGTAGTTTAAGTTTTCAAAATCAATTAGTTTAAGTTCAGGGTAAATTAAAGCCATGTAAAAAAGAATGCGCGCAACTTCTCCGCTTGAGTTTTTAGACGGCCAAAATTGTTGGTTTTTAAGAGAGTATCTAAAAGAATTTGATAAATCTTGGTGCTCGCTAAAAAAATAGTTTGACCTAAACTGATTGACTTTAGCGGTTGAAAGTCTGAGATTATGCAAATCAGTTCTAATGTCGCGATCGCTTTGTTGAACCCTTTTCCGGCCAAGGCGAGAATTGGGCCAGACGTGTTCTTTGTTGAGTTCTTTACCATCCCAAACAGCAGGATATAGTTTGCTATCGTAGATTGTGGTAATTTGTGTAAGGTCATCAATTGACTTGTCTGAGTTTATCAGTACACCTTGACATTGACTGTATGCAAGATAAGTACGAGGTTTAAAGTTTTCCTTTAACGAGGCTATTAAAGAGCTTATCTCTGCCTTGTTTTTTTGATTTATTTTTTCAAGTTGAATCTCGTTGTTGATGTTATTTTCCGCACAAATATAGGGTAAATATAAGAATGCTGTGTATTTTTGTTGATTAATAGATATGTATTTAGTTTTAATAAAAATCAACTCTCCCACCATATAGTTAGGCTTTTCTGGGTATACTTTTATGCTTTCAAAGTTTTGAAAATTAGCA
>CAUUIC010000040.1:0-4342 GCA_963545125.1 uncultured Acholeplasmataceae bacterium | reverse complement strand
AGAGTCTTAATTAAAAAGGTTTTAAAACTAGATGAACAAAATTCGTAACTTCTCTATTATTGCCCACATCGACCACGGTAAGTCTACTTTGGCTGACCGCATTTTAGAGTTAACCAACGCCGTATCTAAGCGTGAAATGAAGGCGCAATACCTAGATAGTATGGAGTTGGAGCGTGAACGCGGAATTACAATTAAGTTAAACGCGGTGCAAATTCACTATCAAGCCGAAGACGGGCAAGTTTACAAAATGCATCTAATTGACACCCCAGGTCACGTTGACTTTACCTATGAAGTTTCACGTTCTCTGCAAGCCTGTGAAGGCGCTATTTTGGTAATAGACGCACAACAAGGTATTCAAGCACAAACTCTGGCAAACCTATATATTGCACTTGACAATGACTTAGAAATTATCCCTGTTATCAACAAAATAGACCTGCCAACTGCGGATGTTGCAAAAGTTTTAAAAGAAATTGAAGAAATTATTGGCATTGACAGGAGCGAAGTTGTGTTGTGTTCTGCTAAAAATGGTATTGGCATTAAAGAAATCCTGGAAGCAGTTGTCAAAAAAGTACCAGCACCAACGCAAAAAAATCCAAGCAATACTTTGCGTGCCTTAGTTTTTGACTCATACTACGACGCCTACAAAGGAGTAATCCCTTTAATTCGTGTAGTTGAAGGGACAGTTAAAAAAGGCGACATTATTTACTTTATGCAATCTAAATACAAAGCAGAAGTAGTTAGTGTTGGTGTCTATACTCCGGAAATGATGGAAACTGAAGTGTTGTCAGCTGGAGAAGTAGGCTTTATCTACGCCCAAATTAAGTCAATTCAAGACATTCAAGTTGGTGACACTATTACTTTTTTTGAAAATCAAGCAACCGAACCACTGCCTGGCTATAAAAAACTAAACCCAGTGGTTTTCTCAGGTATTTATCCTGTAGAAAACAAAAATTATGCTCAACTAAAAGAAGCACTTGAAAAACTAAAACTAAACGACGCCGCTTTAACTTATGAAATGGAAACCTCAAAGGCGCTTGGTTTTGGTTTTAGAACTGGTTTCTTAGGGTTGCTTCACTTAGAGATAATTCAAGAGCGAATTCGCCGTGAGTTTAATATAGACATCATCGCAACAGCGCCGTCTGTAATTTACACAGTTCATTTAACAAACGGCAACGTAATTCAAATTCAAAACCCGTGTGAACTGCCAGAACCGCAGCAAATTGCCTATATTTTAGAGCCTTTTGTCAAAGCGTCTATTATGACTCCGGCTGAATATGTTGGTAGCGTGATGGAAATTTGTCAGGCTAAACGCGGAGTTTTTGTCTCAATGAATTATTTAGATAAAAACCGTGTGAACATCATTTACAAACTTCCGCTTTCTGAAATCGTTTATAACTTTTTTGACAAACTAAAATCTCAAACTAAAGGCTACGCTTCCTTTGACTACGATATGGACGAATACGTGCGCTCTAACTTAGTTAAGTTAAATATCTTGTTAAATGGTGAACAAATTGATGCTTTAGCAACAATTGTCCATAAAGACTTTGCCGAATCTAGAGGCCGCGCACTGACTGAAAAAATGAAGGATTTAATTCCAAGACAGATGTTTGAAATTCCGGTGCAAGCCGCAATTGGCAACCGAATTATTGCCAGGTCTACGATTAAAGCAATGCGCAAAGACGTCTTGGCTAAATGCTATGGCGGGGATATTTCTCGTAAAATGAAACTTCTTCAAAAACAAAAAGAAGGTAAAAAGAAAATGAAACAAATCGGTCGTGTTTCGGTGCCACAAGAGGCTTTCTTGGCTATCTTAAAACAAGGGGATGATTAGTGCGTGGGCTTTACGTACACATCCCTTTTTGTCATTTAATTTGTTCGTATTGTGACTTTGTCAAAAAACAAGTTAAAGATAAAGTAGAAGAAGATGGATATATTAAAAGCCTGATTAAAGAGTTGGATACTGTGTATTTAGACAACCCATATTTTGACACTATCTTTATCGGTGGTGGGACTCCAAATAATCTGAGTTTACCAAATTTAAACTTATTGTTAAAAACCTTAAGAAAGTTTAAAGGAGTAAAAGAGTACACAATTGAGTGCAATCCCGAACTAATTACCAAAGAACAAGTTGCTTTATTTAAGAAATATGGCATAAACCGTGTATCTTTAGGCGTGCAGAGTTTTCACCAGGAAACCATAAAATTTCTGAAACGCAACCACACTATTTTAGATGTTGAAAACTCAATTAAGTTAATTAAAAAAGCTGGTATTCAAAACTTTTCTTTTGATTTAATGTACGGTATAAAAAATCAAAGTTTAGAAATACTAAAAAAAGATTTAGAAATTGCAATAAAGTTTAATCCTAAACATATATCGTATTATGCACTAATTTTAGAGCAAAACACCTTTTTAGCGTTTTTAGAAAAGCAAGGTATAAGAACAACTTTAACAGAAGAAGTGTGTTTAAAGCAATATAACTTTATTAAAAAATTGCTAAGAAAACACCACTTTTCACAATACGAAACTTCAAATTATGCCAGGTCAAAATACCAATCGCAACATAACTTAATCTACTGGACAGACTCAGAATATATAGGTGCTGGGCTTGCTGCAAGCGGATATAGCACAGAAATGCGTATAAATAACACCGCAATTTTACACGCCTACATTAACAAAGGACCTGGAAAAACAGAAGCAAAACAAAGTAATGATGAGTTAATTTCAACAGCAGTAGTGCTTGGGCTTCGTAAAACTAACGGTATAAAACTTAAATATTTTAAGAAAAAATACAGTGTTGATTTATTTAAATATTTCCCGACAATTAAGAAATTACTCGCAAGAAAAATGTTGAGATACACTAAAGGTAGACTTTATATACCGTATAAATACATTTATTTAGAGAACCAAATTATGCAGGAGTTTGTATGAAACCGTTTTTAATTAATGAATTTATTTTATATTTAAAAAACGAAAAGTCTTTAGCCAAAACAACTCAAAACGCCTACAAAGTTGACATTCAACAGTACTTTGATTTCTATGCGAAATATCACAAAGAAATTAAAAGGCCTGAACAAATCAGTCCTAAACTGATTAAAAACTACATTAGAACTTTGCAGAAAAAATATGACAGTAGAACGACTAACCGTAAAATTTCGGCAATTAAAACCTTTCATGCTTTTCTTGAAATGGATGGTTTGACTAAAGAAAATCCAGCACAAGAAATTAAAAATATTAAAGAAAAAGAGAAAGTAATTCGCACAATCAACGCAGAGCAAACTAGTAAAATGATAGATTCAATTGATTTAAAAACAGTATACAATGTACGCAACTTAGCGATGTTTTTAGTGTTATATGGCTCTGGTCTTCGTGTTTCTGAGTTGATCGGACTTGACCTAAAGTCGCTGCATTTAAACGAAGGATTTTTAATTGTTGAAGGAAAAGGCAGTAAAGAAAGAACTGTACCGTTAACTAAAAAGGCAGTAGAAGCACTTAAAACCTACATTAAAGATGCCCGCAATATCATCTTAAAAGAACGCACTTTACCTGCTTTGTTTGTAAGCAGAAACGGCGCTAGAATAACACGACAAGGATTCTTTAAGATAGTTAAAACCATCGCTGAAGACAATGAAATTGATAATGTTTCACCACACACTTTCAGGCATTCTTTTGCTACACACTTACTTGAAAACGGTTGTGATTTAAGGGTTCTGCAAAAAATACTAGGTCACGAAAGCATCCAAACAACACAGATTTACACAAACATTTCAGATAAATATAAGCGAGAAAAGTACAATAAAACTAGACCAAAACTTAATAATTCAGAAAAGTCTTAATTTAGTTTTTGTAAACTTAATATTATAAAACAAAAAAAGTTTAACTTAATTTTGTAGAGAGATTAACTACAACACAGTTAAACTTTTTTTATTTTTCGTGCTTATTTTAAATTCAGTGTTACAGTGTGTGCGTAAAAGATTAAAATTTCATTTTCTAATTGGTTTAATAAAATTAAACTTTTATTAAAAATATAATTTATTTTTAAAATAATTATTAAATCATTCTTATCAGCAGTGAAGAAACATAAATATAAAAATACTACAGCCTGGTTATTTTTATACAAGTGAATTCACTAATCACATCACTCAGTTTATAAAAGTTTATTAACGACTATTTATGTTTTGTTTTTATCAGATAAAAAAATGTGTTATTTAAGACGCTCTATGACAAAACATAATGAGCAACAACCCACAAAAGGTAGTAATAATTGCTCAAAACGTGTCACTAAATAGTTTAGTATATTTGCATTTTTATTAAAAAAAACAAAAAAGTTTAATAATATTTTAAT
>CAUUIC010000039.1:0-4353 GCA_963545125.1 uncultured Acholeplasmataceae bacterium | reverse complement strand
TTTTTGAATTTTAAAAAAGTAATATCGGGGTTTTTTTCAATATAAAACCCGCGATTTTTTTTAGTTTGGTTTATGTCTATTTTTACTTGTTCAGACTCAACAAAAAAACGAATTAAACTGCACTTATTTAACTTCTTTTTACTAACTACACAAGTGCGGGGGTTGTTTAGCATCAATATACAATTCCTGCTTCATAAGCCTGAGTAGCAGATTTAATGTCTATCTTTTTCCATTTAATTGCGTTCATTGCCAAACGCACATTTACTCCGGCTTTACCGATTGCCAGAGATAGTTGGTCGTCTTTTACAATCGCAGTTGCAGCTAAATTTTCGGTGTCAATTGCTACAACTTTTACAATTTCTGCAGGAGTAAGTGCGTTTTTAATTAAGTCTTCAGGGTTTTCAGAATACTTAAACAAGTCAATGTTTTCGTTATTAAGCGCACGGCGAACATTGCGGATACGAATACCGTTTTCGCCAATACAAGAGCCAACTGGATCAATGTTTTCGCGGTTTGACTTAACACAAACTTTAGAGCGTTCTCCGGCTTCGCGAGAAACTCCTATAATTTCAACAATTCCTTCTTTGATTTCCGGAATTTCTTGTTCAAGTAGTCGTTCAACTAACTCAGGGGCTTTTCTGGAAAGTTTTAAATTTATTTCTCTTTCTTTAGAAACAGAGGTTAAAACAACTTTTAAAGTTTCGCCTTGATGTGGGTTTTCAGTTTCAAGTAGTTGGTCATATGGAATAAAGGCAGAAATGTCTCTGCCAACGTCTACGCGAATACCTTTTTCGTCAGTTGAAATTACTCTGACACTAATAATTTGGCCAACTTGATCTAAGAAATATTGAAAAATATTCTCTTGATTAAGTCCACGAATTAAAATGTTAAATTGGTCTTTAACTTTTTTAGCGGCGTTGTAGCCAAACTTACGCGGATCTACTTCTTCTTCAATGATGTCGCCAACCTTAGCGCGTGGTTTCTTTTCATGTGCTTTTTCAAGAGTAATTTGCGAAATTCTTTTACCGTCAAAACGTTGGGCTTCTGAGTAACTTGAAACTACAAGCCGTTGTGTGTAGACATTGACTTCTTTGCGCTCTTCGTTTATGTTTACACGGCAAGACTCAACACCGTGTTCAGAGCAACATCCTAGTTCAAGTGCTCTTTTAAAGGCATCTTTAACGCGTTCGCGGTCTACTTCGTAAAGTGTAGTGATGCGGTCAATTAGTTCAACTAAATCTTTTCTTTTCATATTTTTCTCCTTATTTTTTAAAAAAATTACTACTCAAGTGTAATATTTGAAAGATTTTGAAATTTGATTTTCAGAGTTTTTTTAACTACTTTAATTTTAGTTTCAAAGTAGGCGTGTTCTTCGTCTAACTCAGTCAGTGTAGCGCAACCTTTAAACTGAGGTGAAGTGAAACAAAGAGATTTGCCTAAGTACTCAGTAAACTCGGCTTGGTTTTTTGCCGTAACATACAAGCCTTTTGACTCAACTAAAAAACCATGTGAAGTGCTCAGTTCTGGAAACTCTAAAGACAAGCTCTCAGAAATTTCGCCCATAAGGTCTGAGTTAACAGAATTCGTGTCAAGAGTAATTGAGATGTAAGGCTCTCCAAACTCAGTGGTCTGCTTAACTGAAAGTACTTTGATTTTAAAAGTTTCTTCAACTTTTAATTTAATTTTTTCAAAAGTTTCTTGCAAAATAAACTCCTTTAATAAAATTGAGTGGCTCGGCCACTCAATTCAATGTATCTATTAACTTACCTATAAAGTATACCACAATCCTGATGCTCTTCAGGATTTTGTGCTTATTTTTGGTGTTTTGTGTAAAACTTTGTGAAGTACAGTGTTAAGTTAGTAATTTCTGAGAAGACAAAAAGTACAGCACTGAAGCCAAAAATAGTTAAAAGTCCGCGCCAGGTAATGTGGCGGAAGTTAACTAAACTAAATGCTTTTCCACCTGGTATAAAAATCAAGGACATTTGCAATACAAAGCAAATTATTACAGCAATATTTAAGAACCAGTTAGTTTTTTGTTTATAAAAAGGTTGCAAGCGGTTTCGTGTAGAATAGACAAACATAAACTGAGCAATACAAAGCGTGTAGAAAGCAGCAGTTGAACCGAACAACTCTTTAAACTGATTTAAAGTAAAACCTTTACCATAATAAGAAAGATCTAAGTTAAGAGAACTTGCTACATGCGGAGCGATTGAGTGATAAGCAATTAAGTAAGCCGCGGTTGCAGCCAATCCAAGCACCACACCTTGCGTAATGATTAAAACACCTAGTCCATTTTTAAAGAAACCGGCTTTTGGGTCTCTTGGTTTTAACTTCATCACGTTTTTATCAGTCTTCTCAAAAGCAATCGCAATTCCGATAAATGAGTCTGTAGCTACGTTAATCCACAAAATTTGGGTTGAAGTAAAAGGTTCAAGTTCTTGTCTAAAGACAAACAGACCGATTAGCGAAATTACAAAAATTGTAATTAACTCACCAATATTTGAAGCAAGCAGAAAATGCAGGGCTTTTTGGATATTTGAAAAAATCCCACGGCCTTCTTTAACTGCCTTTAAAATAGTTGCAAAGTTATCGTCAGTTAAAATCATGTCAGCGGCACCTTTTGCAACCTCTGTTCCGACTTTACCCATAGCAACACCAATTTGTGCGGTCTTTAAAGCGGGTCCATCATTAACACCATCTCCGGTCATTGAAATGATTTTGCCGTGTTTTTGCCAGGTTTCAACAATTCTAACTTTGTTTTCAGGCGAAACCCGTGCGTAGACTTTGATGTTTTTAATTTGCGCAAAAAACTCGTCATCTGTCATTTCGTCTAACTCCACACCAGTAATTGCCAAATCTAGGTCAGACTCTATTATTTTTAAGTCTTTGGCAATGGCCTTTGCAGTTTGTACGTTGTCACCAGTAATCATAATCGTTTGAATGCCTGCAAGTTTTGCGTTTTCAATAGCGACTTTTACTTCTTCACGTGGTGGGTCTTGCATAGCAATTAGACCTATGAAAGTAAGGTTATTTTCTTCGTCTGTAGTGTAAGGGCTGCTAATGTCGGTTTCCTTAAAAGCAACTGCAAGTACTCTATAGGCCTCGTTTGCAAACGTAGAAATCGCTGGGTTTGCAGCGTTTACATCTACTGTGTTGGTGCAACGTTTTAGTAAAACTTCAGGAGCACCTTTGACAATCAAGATTTTTTTGTCTTTGATTTGGTGAACTGTTGACATCAATTTACGCTCAGAGTCAAAAGCCAGCTCTGACATTCGTGGATACTTTTGTGTAAGATTTATAAAGTCAATTCCGTTGTTTTGAGCAAGTTCTACTAAACAACTTTCGGTAGGGTCACCAACAACGCTACCATCTATAATTTCAGAATCATTAGAAACTGCAGCAAACTCAATTAACTTGCTTAAATTAAGATTTGATAACTGAAGTTCTTCGGCTAAATAAGTTTTGCCTTTTAGCCAAAGTTTTTTAACAGTCATTTTATTTTTAGTCAAAGTTCCGGTTTTATCGCTGCAAATTACTGAAGTCGCACCGAGTGTTTCAACTGAAGTTAAAGTCTTTAAAATAGCCCCACGGCGCGATAGTCTCTGCATACCAGTTGCCAGAATTATTGTGATAATAGCAGGTAGACCTTCTGGAATTGCAGCAACCGCAATAGTAGAGGCAAGAATCAACAGACTCAACCATTTTTGCGCACTAACCGTGGTTTTAGAAAAAATATAGGCTTCAGTAATGTTGACGGCAAATATCACCAAGCATAGCAGAACCGCTGCTAGTCCAAGAAACTTTCCTAGTCTAGAAATTTGTTTCTGCAGTGGCGTTTCCTCAGATTTTGCGGCCTTTAAGGCACTCGCAATTTTACCAATTTCAGTTTTCATCGCGGTTTCTGTAACTACCCCAATAGCGCGACCATATGTGACTACAGTTGAAGAAAAACACATATTACTGCGTTCTGCCAAAGAAGTTTTTGGGTCAATTAAAACAGAGGTGTTTTTTAAAACTGGAAGTGTCTCACCAGTTAAACTAGATTCGTCTACCTTTAAAGAAAAACACTCAAATAAACGAATGTCAGCAGGTACTATGTCTCCTGCTTTTAAAACTACAATGTCACCAACTACTAAACTTGCTGACTGAATTTGCTTGATTTTGTCATCTCTTATCACAGTTGCATGCGGCTGGTTCAGTTTTTTAATGGCATCCAGAGACTTCTCTGCCTTCATTTCTTGAAGTAAACCAAGTAAAGCGTTGAAAACTACAATTGCTGCAATCACCCCACCTTCTAAAAACTGGCCAACTACAAAAGAAAGCACTGAGGCTAAAATTAGAATTATGACC
>CAUUIC010000038.1:0-4363 GCA_963545125.1 uncultured Acholeplasmataceae bacterium | reverse complement strand
AAAAATTCCTTAAGTTCTGCTAATTTTGAGTGTACAGAAACTATGTATTTTCCAGGTCTTGCGAGTTTAAGGATTTCAATCGCAGTAATTCCACCAACTCCCGAGATATTACAAATCTCAAAATCAGCGCTAACTTTCTGAAATCCATTTGACAATATAAAATCACAGTTGTAGCCCTTTAAATTACGTTTGGCGTTTTCAAGAGGCAAGACTTTATTGTCAACGGCTATCCCTTTTTTTAAGTTATATTTATCAAACAAGATTTTTAAAAAATATCCGTGGTCGCAGCCTATGTCTAAAACTACACTCGCGTCTTTAGCAAGTCTGGCTAAAAACTCCAGTCTATTGGTTTCTTTCATTTTTTAATTTAAAATCTCGCTGGCTTCTTTAGTAAAAGCGTCAATTTCTACTTTACTTGAAGTTGTAGAAACTTCTTTAGTAGTTGCGGCAATAAGTTTCCGGATTTTTTTAATGTGCGCAAGAATTTTAACAATGTCAGCGGTAATCGCCGCTGGCTCTATGCTTTCGTTGTTCTCGACTGTTTCAATGGCGGTGTTAATTTTCTTTAAAATCTCTTGTCTTTCTGCAGGCTTTAGGCCTTCTACTGTTTCAAAGTAGACCTTAACTTGAGTGGCTGTTTTGTTTTTGCCGTATAACTTACTTTCAATTAAGTGAGTTAAAATTGTAAAAAGTAAAATACTGTAACTTTGAAACTCAAAGTGTCTAAGGATGTCTCTTTTAATTAAAGCAATAGCGTGTTCCTCAATTTCTGAGTTTAAGCAGTGTAAAACTAGTGTGTTCATCGCCTGTTTTAGTTTCTCAATTTCTGAGTTGGCTTTTGGCTTAACTGTGGGCTTAAGTGGTGGTTTAACTTCAGCAACTTCGTTTAAGCTCAAGTCTATGTTTAATTTTTCTTTAGTTTTGGCGATAAATAAGTTCTTAACTGTCTCGTCTGCATATTTAAAAACTTCTTTAAAGTTATTTTTAAAACGCATAACAGAAGTAATGTCAGAAATATCTACTTGACTTACTATTTTGTTAAAAAAGAAGGTCAAGATATCTTGTTTTTGACTAAGTAGTTTCTCAATTCCGGCTTTGCCGTTTGCCTGGAAATACTCGTCCGGATCTTGTTTATTTGGAATGTTTACTATATAAACATTGGTTTTGGGAAACCTTAAAAACTTAAAAGCAACGTTTTCGGCGGCTTTTTGTCCAGGCAAGTCGCCATCATACATTAAAATAACGCTTTTGGCGTTGTCAACAAGCATCTTTAAGTTAGCCTCAGTTAAAGTAGTTCCCATTGTCGCACAAGCATTTTTAAAGCCTGCGTTAAAAAGTGCAATAACATCAAAAAAACCTTCAACTAAAATCACTTCTTTTTTTGGGTTTTCTTGAAGTGCATCTGACAAGTGATAAATTACTTCTTCTTTTTTAAACACCAAAGTATCTGGTGAGTTTACGTATTTAGGGTTGTCTTTAGATTCAGTTAAAGCGCGGCCAGAAAAGCCAACAATTTTGCCACTTATGTTTTTAAGCGGAAACATCACACGGTTTTTAAAAAAATCATAAATACGCTCACCGTGCATGCCAATTAACGAGGTGTTTTTTAAAGTTTGGACAGCAATTCCTTGTTTGAGCAAGGTTTCTGACATTAAGTTATCGTTAAGCGCAACACCGATTTGAAAGTGCTCAATGGTCTCTAGAGTTAATCTGCGTTTTTCTGTTAAATAAGTCAAATACTCAGCCCCAGAGTTAGTTTTAAGTAAACGCATATGCATGAACTTGGCAGCCTCTGCGCACGCTGTGTATTCTTTTTCAAGCGGGTCCAGCTTGTATGAATATCCTAAATTTAGTCTTTTAGAAAAATAATCAAGGGTAGACTTTACATCTAGTTTTTTAAATTTTTGATAAAAACTAAAAGGAGCACCACCTGTTTTGCAAGACATGCAATAGGCGATGTTTTTTTCAACAGAAATAGAAAGTGAGGGATTGCTGTCATTGTGAAACGGACAAAGCGCTTTGAAGTTCTTGCCAGTTTGAGTCACCGCTATCCCTAGTTCTTGAACTAACTCTAAAATATTGATTTCTGAGTTAATTTTAGTAAAGATGTTGTCTTGATTTGTTTGCAATTTTCTAAAGTTTAATTTTATTTAAAAGATATTGATTGATATCTTTAATAGAAATTCGCTCTTGTTGCATGGTGTCGCGGTCGCGAATTGTCACAGTTTGAGTGTCTTCGCTTTCAAAGTCCACGGTAATGCAAAAAGGTGTACCGATTGCGTCTTGGCGACGGTATTTCTTTCCAACAGACCCGCCACTTTCTTCTAAATAACAATCAAAATCTTTTGAAACTTGACGATAAATGGATTCGGCAAGTTCTAAGTGTTTTGCCTTATTTAAAGGAATAATTGCAGCCTTATACGGCGCTAAAAATGGAGAGATTTTCAGAACTTGGCGAATGTCTCCGGCTTCTACCTCTTCTTCTTTTAAAGCGTTGGCGATAAACATAAAAAACAAACGCTCAACACCAACACTAGGCTCCACACAATAGGGTACAAAACGAGAGTTGTCGTCTGGATCTAAATAACTTAAATCCTGGCCTGAAAACTTCTGGTGTTGAGAAAGGTCGTAGTCGGTTCTAGAGGCAATTCCCCAAAGTTCGTCAAACCCCCACGGAAAGCGGTATTGAATGTCGGTAGTGGCATTTGAGTAAAAGGCCAAGGCTTCTTTTTTGTGATCTGAGTAAACTAAGTCAGCCGGATTTACTCCCAAGTCTATTAAAAACTGCATGCAGTATTTTTTAAAGAAAGTAAAAACTTTAAGTTCTGTGCCAGGTTTAACAAAGTATTCAAGTTCCATTTGCTCAAACTCGCGAGTTCTAAAAATAAAGTTACCAGGCGTAATTTCGTTGCGGAAAGCCTTGCCGATTTGACCAATTCCAAATGGCAACTTAGCACGAGTAGTTCTAAGGACGTTTTTAAACTGAATAAAAATATTTTGGGCATTTTCAGGACGCAGATAAATTTTGTCTTTACTGTCTTGAACAACCCCTTGGTGAGTTTCAAACATCATATTAAACGCGCGAAGTGGTAGCCATTCGGTTTTTTGACAGTTTTGACAAGGAATTTTTTTATCGGCAATATAGGCCTCAATTTCTTCAGTTTTCATACCATCTACATCAAAACCATTGAAATCAAAAACTAACTTGTCTGCTCTAAATCTTTGGTTGCAGGCCTTGCATTCAATAAGCGGATCTGAGAAACTTTTGACGTGCCCAGAGGCATGCCAAACTAAGTTGTTAAGCAAAATTGGCCCATTTAGCAGTTGATTGCGAGGAAAGGCTTGGATGAAGTATTTAGTCCAGGCTGCTTTAATGTTTTGTTTAAGTAGTGCGCCTAGTGGTCCGAAATCCCAAGTATTGGAAAGTCCACCGTAAATCTCGCTGCCTTGATAGACAAAGCCTTGTTGTTTACAGTAAGTAACTATTTCTTCAAATGTAAGTTGTTTTTCGTTTTTTTCCATAAATTATTCTTCCTTCCAGTTTTTAAGCATTAATTTCTCAATGTTTTCAGAAACTGAAACTACGATGTCAAACTCAACCTTTTGTTTAAGTTCTTGTCTCGCTTGCATTGCTAAATTCTTTTTAAGCAGGTTAATCGCTGCTCCATTTTTGCCAATTAAAATGGCTTTTTGACCAGGTTTTTGGCAAACTATTTTGACAAAAAACACGGTTTTTGTGCCAACTTCTTTGGTGCCTTCCAGTGAAACTGCTACTTTGTAGGGAATTTCTTTGTCGTATAGTTTAAGCAGTTGCTCGTGGACAAACGACAAGATGTATTCACTGTAAGTTTGTGAACTGTTGTAGTCAGCCGGATAAATTAACTCACTTGCTTTAAAGTAAGGTAAGGTCAGTTCGATAAGTTTATCTAAGTTTTTCAAAGTTACGTTAGAAATTGGGATAAACTCAGCAAAACTGTGCACCGCTTGAAATGACAAAATGATTTCAAGAATTTTATTTTTCTTCAAAATATCTTCTTTGGTAATTACCAAAATTGTTGGGATTTCTTCACTTTTTAAGACTTTTAGTACTGGCAAAAAAGCCTCTGAATATACGCGGTCTACAAGTAAATAACAAACATCGCTTCCGTAAATTGCGCTGTATGCTTCTTTGGTAACTAATGTCTCTAGTTGAGTAGTTGGTCTAAAAGTAATACCGGGGGTGTCTACAAACCCTATTTGAAAGTTTTTAGTTTTCTTAACTCCAAGTAGTGCTTTTTTAGTAGTCTCTGGTTTTGGCGAAACCGCCTGTGCTCGGTAGCCTAAAATGTTGTTCAGTAAACTAGACTTACCGGTGTTGGGAGCA
>CAUUIC010000037.1:0-4386 GCA_963545125.1 uncultured Acholeplasmataceae bacterium | reverse complement strand
AGTTTTTGTCTAGTTTTAACAACATAAGGAAATAACACATCTTTAAGTAGACGGATTCGTCTTACTCTGGCAATTCCGGTAATATTTTGACTAAAGAAAAATTCAAGGATTTTTTTAGGTTCTAGTTTCGCTAAACTTTGAGTAAGTTCGCTAACTGGATACTCTTTATTCTTTAAAGAAATAGTGTCTGATAATCTAAATTGGGCCATATTAACCTCTCGCGCAATTCGCTAACACTTATATTATATTTAATTATCAAATAAATACAAACAAAAATAGTCTTTTTTTAAAAAAACACTGGGAAAACGCTTAATAGAGCAAATTATAGGTAAGACTTATATTCTTTTATACTTCTTCGCCAAACAAGTGATAGGAGTTGGCTTTAGTAATTTTAACTTTAACAATTTTACCTATTTTGTCGCTACTGCCAACAAAATTAACTAACTTGTTTTCCGCGCTATAACCCGAAAGTATCTCGTTATTGGAGCGAGAGTAGCCATCTACTAAAACTTCTAAAACTTTTCCAACATATCTTAAACTAGATTGCTTTGCATAATATGAAGTTAGTTTATTTAGCCTTGCTAGTCTTTCTTTCTTAACCTCTAGTGGAGTGTCGTCTTTGAATTTAGAGGCAGGAGTTCCTTCACGAGGCGAAAAAATAAAAGTAAAGGCTCCATCGTATTCAACTGCTTTAACTAAATCCAGAGTATCTTGAAAATCACTTTCTGTCTCACCTGGAAATGCAACTATGATGTCAGTAGTTACTGTAACTTCTGGTCTAAGCGCCTTGATTGCGTTGATTTTTTCAAGATATAGTTCTTTAGTGTAGTGTCGGTTCATGCGCCTTAAAACTGTGTTTGAACCAGACTGGACAGGCAGGTGCAGATAAGGCATAACTTGTGGAAGTTCAGTAATTGCTTTGATGCAAATCTCGTCAATGTCACGAGGATATGAAGTCATAAAACGAA
Organism: uncultured Acholeplasmataceae bacterium; assembly: GCA_963545125.1. GTDB lineage: Bacteria > Bacillota_I > Bacilli_A > Acholeplasmatales > Acholeplasmataceae > CALISC01. Next base: position 3,418 of record CAUUIC010000037.1, on the reverse strand, counting down.
TACGCGGGATTTTGGTTTTGGCCAAATCAAAAAGTAGATGTCCAAAAGTGTAGTCGCGGTCTTTAAAATCACGGCCATAGGAGTTCACGTTTTGGCCAAGTAAGGTAACTTCCTTGTACCCACGGTCTGCCAGCGTCTGGACTTCCGAAATTATTTCAATAGGTTCACGACTGCGTTCTTTGCCACGAGTATAAGGGACTATACAAAACGTGCAAAACTCATCGCACCCGTACATGATGTTGACAAATGCTTTGTGCGCAAACTTATGGGTTTGTGGTAGGTTTTCAACAATTTCTCCCTGAATTGAGTAAACTTCGACTACCCTTTCTTTAGAAAGCACAGCAGTTTTGATGTATTCAGGTAACCTGTAGATATTGTGAGTCCCAAAAACTATGTCTAATTCTGGCACTTTTTTTAAAATTCGCTCAATAGTTTTAGGCTCTTGGGTCATACATCCGCACATTCCGATAATTAAATCTGGATTGTGGCGTTTAAACTTAATAATCCGGCCAAGTTCAGACCAGGCCTTGGTCTCAGCGGTTTCTCTGATTGCGCAAGTATTGATTATGTAGACATCGGTTTCCTCTAAAGTCGTTGCTTTAGTAAAACCCATATGCTCAAGGATTCCAGAAATCACCTCTGAGTCTACTTCATTTGATTGACAACCGTGGGTTGAGACCATAAACTTCTTCAAATGTCCAAAAGTCTTTAAATCAGGGTCCAGTAAAAAAACTGTACTTTCGGTTTTCTCAAAAGTACGGCGCCTCGCTTGATTTAGGTCAGGACGAAAATATTTTAGTAACTCCTCTTCGGTTAGTTTAGCCATTTTTTTAAAAAATAAGTTTCTTTATTCGTAGATTTGGATACGTTTAATTTCTTTTTTAGAAAAATCCATTAAGGTTGCGTTTAAATAACATCTACCTTCGGCAGTTTTGGCTTTTTCTGAAAACCCATTTAGGTTTCTTTCAATCACTGTAGTGGCTTCCACTCCAATACAAGAGTCCACTACCCCACACATTCCAGTGTCAGTTTGATAAAGTGTGCCTTTAGGAAGTACTCTTTCGTCGGCTGTTGGGACATGCGTGTGGGTACCGCAAATTCCGGAAACTCGGCCATCAAAGTGCAGGGCAAACGCTAGTTTCTCGGAAGTCGCTTCGCCGTGGAAATCAATAAAAACATAATCTGCCTCGTTTTTAGCCAATATTTCTTCAACTGCTTTAATTGGATTGTCTAAAGAAATATTTATAAAAACTCTGCCCATTACATTAATAATAAGCAATTTTTTGTCGTTGAACTTAACTAGTTTATAGCCGACTCCAGGCACATCTCCGTAATTGCAAGGTCTAATAATTTGTGCGTTTGGGTCATTTAAAATAGGAATAATTTCGCGCTTATCAAAAGCGTGATTGCCAAGAGTGACAAAGTTAATACCTGCTTTCATGTAGGCTTTATAGTGCTCTGGCGAGATGCCAAGTCCGTGTGTGGTGTTTTCACCATTGACAACAATAAAGTTAGGTTTATAGGTTTGTTTAATTTCGGGTAGTTTAGAAAATAAAAATCTGCGACCTTCTTTGCCAAAAACATCGCCAATAAATAGTAATTTCATCTATATATTTATTCCTCGTTTCCATACATTAATTATAAAGGGTTTAGTATTGATTTTACTAAACCTAAATAAAAATAGGTTTGAATAAATAATTCAAACCTATTTAAAAGATTTATTAAAATATTAAGTTAATGCTTATTTAGCAAAATCAGTAACTCTGGTTTCACGAATTAAAGTAATTTTAACAGTACCAGGATATTGCATTTCATTTTCAATGCGTTCTTTGATGTTTCTTGCAATCAGCGACATTTCTTTGTCAAACACTTGATCTGGTTTAACCATTACTCTAATTTCTCTACCCGCTTGAATTGCGTAGGCTTTTTTCACGCCTTGGAAAGAGTTAGCAATTTCTTCAAGTTGAGTTAAACGCTTAATGTAGTTTTCAGAAGACTCGTTGCGAGCACCTGGACGAGATGCAGAAATTGCGTCGGCTGCGGCTACCAAAACTGCAATTACAGATTTTGCTTCGCGGTCTCCGTGGTGTGAAGAAATAGCGTCAATTACTTCAGGTGCTTCTTTGTAGCGTTGTGCTAGTTTAACACCAATTTCTACGTGTGAACCTTCCATCTCGTGGTCAATTGCTTTACCAATGTCGTGAAGTAAACCGGCTCTGCGCGCAATATATTCGTTTTCGCCAAGTTCAGCGGCTAACTTACCTGCTAAAAACCCAACTTCCATGCTGTGTTTAAGCACGTTTTGGCCAAAACTTGTACGGAAAGCCATGCGACCAACAATACGAATTAAATCTAAGTTCATCTTACCGATTTCCATTTGAAAAACAGCATCTTCGCCGGCTTGGAACACATAATCGTCAACTTCTTTTTGGGCCTTTTCAACTAACTCTTCAATTCGCTGTGGATGAATTCGCCCATCTTGAATTAAAGCAGTTAACGCTCTTTTTGCAACTTCTCTGCGAATCGGGTCAAATCCAGACAAGACAACAGCGTTTGGAGTGTCGTCAATTACCACGTCAACTCCAGTTAAGGCTTCAAAAGCACGAATGTTTCTACCTTCTTTTCCAATAATTCTTCCTTTAATTGAGTCATCTTGGAAGTTAACTACAGAAATAGTGTGGTCAGCGGTGGCGTCAGACGCATACTTTTGCATAGCAATTGCCAATATACCTTTAGCTTTACGTTCGGCTTCAAGTTGAGCGCGTTCTTCAGATTCCCTGATATACGCACTCATTTCATGTTGCATCTTGTTTTCAAGGTCTTGCATGATTTCGGCTTTCGCTTGATCTTTAGAAAGACCAGCAACTCGTTCAAGTTCACGCTCAGCCTCAGTAATTTTTTCTTCAACTTTTGCGTGTTTTTCGTCAAGTTCAAGTTGTTTTTGTTGAATGTTTTTATCTTTATCGTCAATAGACTGTTCACGTTTATCTAAATAAAGTGTGCGGTTGTCTAAGGACTGCTCACGAGTGATTAACTTATTTTCTTGTTCAGCAACTAGTTTAAGACGACTGTTAATGTTGACTTCTGCGTCTTGTTTTAAACTTTCAATATTACTACGTCCTTGTTGTAAGTATTCTTTTTTTAAGCGATCGGCTTCTTTTTTCCCTTCGCTAATAATCTTTTCAAAAGTAAATTTGGCTTTTTTTAGCCCCTTTTCATAAGTTATTTTTCTTGTAATATACCCAAGGATTGAACCAAGTATAATAGAGGTTAAACTCGCAAGCACTATAATTAGTGCAGTCATTTTATCCTCCAGACAGGGTTTTAAAATTAACTCTGTCGCTATTTGAATTATAGGCAACTAACCCTCAAAAGTCAAATAGTTTTTTTAGGTTAAACTGTGCTAAAATACACGTAA
>CAUUIC010000036.1:0-4534 GCA_963545125.1 uncultured Acholeplasmataceae bacterium | reverse complement strand
TAAGCAATAATTTTAGTTACAGAACCAGCACCAACTGTGTGTCCACCTTCGCGAATTGAGAACTTAGTACCTTGTTCAAGTGCGATTGGGTGAATTAACTCAACAGTAATTGTAGTGTTGTCACCAGGCATAACAAGTTCCACGCCTTCAGCAAGTGAAATAATACCAGTAACGTCAGTTGTACGGAAGTAAAATTGAGGGCGGTAGTTAGTCATGAAAGGAGTGTGGCGTCCACCTTCTTCTTTTGAAAGCACGTAAACTTGTGCTTCAAATTTAGTGTGAGGTTTAACTGAACCTGGTTTTGCCAAAACTTGACCACGTACGATTTCTTTGCGGTCAATACCACGAAGAAGCGCACCGATGTTGTCGCCGGCTTGTGCTGAGTCAAGTAGCTTTCTAAACATTTCAATACCGGTTACTACTGCTTTTTTAGTTTCACGGATTCCGACAATTTCAACTTCTTCACCAAGTTTTAAAGTACCACGTTCCACACGGCCAGTGGCAACAGTACCACGACCAGTGATTGTAAGTACGTCTTCAACTGGCATTAAGAAAGGAAGGTCAGTTTGACGAACTGGCTCTTGGATATAGGTGTCAATGTTGTCCATTAGTTCCATGACTTTATCCATGTATTTAGGGTCGCCTTGAAGAGCTTGTAGAGCAGAGCCTTTAACAAAAGGAATTTCGTCTCCAGGGAACTCGTATTCGTTTAGAAGTTCGCGAACTTCCATTTCAACAAGATCCATTAGTTCAGGGTCGCCAACTAGGTCTGCTTTGTTTAAGAAAACTACTAGTCTTGGCACACCAACTTGGCGAGCAAGTAGGATGTGTTCACGAGTTTGTGGCATCGCACCGTCTGCTGCAGATACGACAAGGATACCACCGTCCATTTGAGCAGCACCAGTGATCATGTTTTTAACGTAGTCAGCGTGGCCTGGGCAGTCAACGTGTGCGTAGTGGCGTTTTGCAGTTTCATACTCAACGTGTGAAGTGTTGATAGTAATACCGCGTTCTTTTTCCTCTGGTGCTTTGTCAATTTGGTTGTAGTCTAGTTTTTGAGCCAGACCGCGTTCACCAAGCACATAAGTGATAGCTGCGGTTAGTGTAGTTTTACCGTGGTCAACGTGGCCAATTGTACCAATGTTAACGTGTGGTTTTGAACGATCGAATTTTTGTTTTGCCATAAAATAATATCCTCCTTAGCAAAATTATTTAGTTTGTCGTTTTTTAACGATTTCTTCAGTAATAGATTTTGGGGTTTGTTCGTAGTGGTCAAATTGCATAATGAAGTTTGCACGACCTTGTGAGTTTGAACGAAGTGCAGTAGCGTAGCCAAACATTTGAGCAAGCGGTACGAAGCACTTTACGCAAATTGCGTTTCCGCGGTTTTCTTGACTGTCAATTTTACCACGGCGAGAAGTTAAGTCGCCAACAATGTTACCAACATATTCAGCAGGGGTAACAACGTCTACAGCCATAATTGGCTCAAGAATAGTTGCTCCACCTTTTTCAGCAAGTTCACGAACTGCGATAGTTGCGGCTGCTTTGAAGGCCATTTCAGATGAGTCCACTTCGTGGTAAGAACCGTAGTGTAGTGTAGCCTTGACGTCCATAATTGGGTATCCTGCAATAATTCCATTTGGCAGGGCTTCTTCAAGACCTTTTACAACCGCTGGGATGTATTCTTTTGGAATCACACCGCCCACGATTTTGTCTACAAACTCAAAGCCTTTGCCTGGGTTTGGTTCAAAGTTAATAACAACGTGTCCGTATTGTCCGCGTCCACCAGATTGGCGGATAAACTTAGCCTCAATGTCGGCAGCCTTAGTAATGGTTTCTCTATATGAAACTTGAGGTTGCGCAACGTTTGCCTCTACTTTAAACTCGCGGCGCATACGGTCAACTATGACGTCTAGGTGAAGTTCACCCATACCAGCAATAATAGTTTGACCTGTTTCGTAGTCTGTGTAGGTACGGAAAGTTGGATCTTCTTCTGCAAGTTTTTGCAAGGCTATTGCCATTTTATCTTGGTCATTTTTAGTTTTTGGCTCAATTGCAACGTTAATAACTGGTTCTGGGAATTTCATTGACTCAAGAATTAGTGTGTCTTTTTCGGTTGCCAAAGTATCACCGGTTGTGGTGTTTTTAAGTCCAACTACGGCACAAATGTCTCCAGCAAAAGCCTCGTCAATTTCCTCGCGGTCATTGGCATGCATTAAAAGTAGTCGCCCAAAGCGTTCGCGTTCACCTTTAGTGGTATTTTTAACGTAAGAACCTGCTTTAACCGTACCTGAGTAGACTCTAAAGAAAGTAAGGCGACCTGAATACGGATCTGTCATGACTTTAAAAGCAAGTGCAGTAAACGGTTCATCGTCAGACGCTGAACGCAGAACTTCGCAGTCATTTTCATCCATGCCTTTAACCGCAGCAATGTCAAGCGGAGAAGGTAGGTAGTCAATAACTCCGTCTAGAACCAATTTAACACCTTTGTTTTTAAAAGCCGAACCACAAAATGCAGGGAAGAACTTAACTGCAAGTGTACCTTTGCGGATTGCTCTTTTAATCAGTTCAACTGGAACTTCTTCGCCTTCTAGGTATTTTTCCATCAACTCTTCATCAAAATCAGCAACAGTTTCAATTAGCAGTTGACGTTTAGTTTCAACGATATCTTTGTATTCTTGCGGAATTTCTATTTCTTTAGTAACCTCGTCCATGCCTTCGTCGTAAATATAGGCTTTGCGGGTAATTAAGTCAATAATTCCTTTAAACTCAGTTTCTGCACCAATTGGCCATTGAACAGCTTCGGCGTTTGCACCCAGACGATCGTGAATTGTGGCAATTGCATTTTCAAAGTTAGCGCCAACCTTGTCCATTTTGTTGACAAAAACAATGCGTGGAACTAGGTAGTCTGTAGCTTGGCGCCACACAGTTTCAGTTTGCGGCTCCACACCAGATTGAGCATCCAGCACTGTAACCGCGCCATCTAGTACACGAAGAGATCGCGAAACTTCAACGGTAAAGTCCACGTGGCCCGGGGTGTCGATGATGTTTAAACGATGTTCTCGCCAGTAGGCAGTAGTAGCGGCTGAAGTAATTGTAATACCGCGTTCCTTTTCTTGCTCCATCCAGTCCATTTGAGAGGCACCCTCGTGAGTTTCGCCTAGTTTATGGATACGGTGAGTGTGGTAAAGAATACGTTCAGTAGTTGTAGTTTTTCCGGCATCAATGTGTGCCATGATACCGATGTTTCTAGTTTCTTTTAAAGAAGTTTTTCTAGGCATTTTAAACTACCATCTATAATGAGCAAACGCTTTGTTAGCCTCTGCCATTTTGTGAGTGTCGTCTTTTTTCTTAACAGATTGACCAAAACCTTGGCGAGCGTCTAGGATTTCTTTGGCAAAACGTTCTTCCATGGTTTTTTCTTTTCTTTGACGTGAGTAAGTAAATAACCAGCGCAGACCAAGTGCTTGGCGTCTGTCTGGTTTAACTTCCACTGGAACTTGGTAGTTTTGACCACCTATACGACGAGAACGAGTTTCAAGGACAGGCATAACGTTGTTAAGTGCTTCTTTGAAAACAACAAGTCCGTCTTGGCCAGTTTCTTTTTCAATACGTTTAAATGCATTGTATAAAATAGATTGAGCAGTTCCTCTTTTACCATCAAGCATGATAGTGTTGATGGCTTTTGTAACTAACTTAGAGTTATAAATTGGATCAGGAAGAACATCTCTTTTAGGAATATAACCTTTTCTTGGCATTATTCAATTTCTCCTTTCCCTATTTTTTTGGACGTTTAGCGCCGTATTTAGATCTAGCTTGTTGGCGGTTTTGTACACCGGCTGTATCTAGAGTACCACGGATAATGTGGTAACGAACACCTGGTAAGTCTTTTACACGTCCACCTCTGATTAAAACCACACTGTGGTCTTGCAGAGTGTGTCCAACTCCTGGAATATACGCAGTAACTTCGGTTCCATTGCTTAAACGAACACGAGCGTATTTACGAAGTGCTGAGTTGGGTTTTTTGGGTGTCATTGTACTAACTTTGACACAAACTCCACGTTTTTGTGGAGATGCGTAGTAAGAATTTTGTTTCTCTAATGCATTAAAGCCGTAGCCTAGAGCAGGTGCTTTAGTTTTAGAGTTTTTTCTTTGTCTACCTTTGACAACTAATTGTTGTATAGTTGGCATATTTCCTCCTTTTTTACACGGTTGTCCGTGTTTTAATAACTTTTTTAAAAAAATATTGGCTTGAAACCAACAGTAATAAGTTTACCTTAAAATTGTTTTTTTTGCAAATAATAGCGAGTTGCATAAAAAAATTGAAATAGTTTAAAAAATTAGGTAAACTAAAAATTGACGGGGGTATTTCGGATTCGATTTAACGTGTTTGAAATTAACTTGCATGCCGTGGTTGCGCACGTAAAAACGCGAGGTTTTATAAACGCAAAACCATTATTCGTGCCAAGAGCACAACAAACTCTTTTATACGCTTAATTTAAATCGCGTATAGCATTTTTAAAGAACTTCTGCA
>CAUUIC010000035.1:0-4693 GCA_963545125.1 uncultured Acholeplasmataceae bacterium | reverse complement strand
GCAAAACTCAGTGAAGTTTGCACACTTTACAATACTTTGTGTGTCAAAGAAATTGAAAAAGTTACGTTAATTTCTAATTTCTTAATTGACTACTACATGCTGGAGCCTTATCTTTTAAACCAAAAAGCCTTGTTTTGTTTGCTTGCCTTTAGGTTGCTTACAGCTGAGTTTAAGGTGTTTTCATACGTTTCTTTTTTTAAGTTCTTAGCACCACTTAGCACTCAACTAGACCAAGCCCTAGCGGTGGCTAGCACTAACTGGCTACATGGACACTCCGACACTTCCTTGCTTTTTGAGATTTTAACCTCCGTGTGTTTCCAGGCTTATCAAGAGTTTGAAACAAAGGCTCACCAACATCAGTTTGAAGCAACAATAAATCGCAAAAACGATATCATCGGTCAAATTAGGAACTTTCAAGATACTTTCACTGTTGCTGATTTAAAAAAAGCCAACCCACACATTTCACTTTCTACAATTAACCGAACACTAAAAACTTTGAAAGACTCGGGTGAAATTATTTTAGTTGGCAAAGGCAAAAGTTCTTTTTGGCAAAAAACGCACACCACGACTAACTTACTCCAGTCTTCGTTTTTCACGCAAGACTAATACTTGGTTTTGTTAAAGTATAATTAACTTAACCCGCTATAAATTCAAAAATAAAGGAGAAAATATGAATTTACTGAATTTTTTAACTAAAACTAACTCTGGTTTTAACTACTATGAACTAGTTGGAATTGCTGCTGGTATCGTAATTTTTATTTCGTTTACCTTCAGAAAAGACTTAATTATTCGCTCAGTTAACTCAGTTGGCTGTTTACTTTTCGTAACTTACGGTATTTTAATTCGTGCACACTCAGTTTGGGCCATCAACGGTGCTCTTTTCTTATTTAACTTAGGAAACGTAATTTACGCTTTAGTCAAAGCCCACAAACAAAAAGGTTTACCGCAAACAGAGACTATAACTATTGACAAAGTTGAATACGACCGTCTAAAAGCACTAGAAGCCACTCAGACTAAATAACACTTAAACTTTTGCCTAAATGAGTTTAGCAATTAAAGTTGGCGAAAAATATCGTGAGACTATTTTGTTTAAAGTAGACGATGTTCTTGCTTTTGCAGAGGTCTCTAAAGACAAAAATCCGCTGCACTCAGATCCTGGCTACTGCAGACAAACTAGATTTGTGAAACCTATTGTGCACGGTGCTTTGCTTTTTTCACATTTTTCGCGAGTTTTTGGCACAATTTGGCCAGGCGAAGGCTCGGTTTACTTAAAACAAAACATCGAATTTTTGAGACCTATTTTTGTCGGCGACGAAGCAACTTTAGAAATTGAATGCATAAACATTGACTCAGTTAAAAAAAGAATAACTTTTTTGTGTACTTTCTTTAATTTAGAAAATAAAACAGCGTGTCGCGGTGAAGCCGAGCTATATCTGCCTAATTTAGAAAAATAAAATGGATAAAACTGAAATTATTCAAAACAAAATTCAACAATACATTGACTTAAATATCTTGCCTTTTGTAAAAGAAATTGAAACAAAAGGCACTTTTCCTGTGGATTTAGTTAAAGATATGCAAGCAAATTCCTTATTTGGTTTAATCATTCCGACTGCCTACTCTGGTTCTGCCCTAGACTTTAGCCTGTATATTGACACAATTTTAAGACTGTCTCAAGCAGACGCCGCACTTGGCGTAATTTTAGCCGCACACACATCACTTTGCGTAGCGCCGATTTTAAAGTTTGGAACAGATATACAAAAAGCCAAATATCTACCACAACTTGCTAAAACCAAACTAGGTGCTTTTGCTTTAACTGAAACCAATGCTGGTTCAAACCCTGCGATTTTAGATACTTCCTTTGAAGAACATCCAGACCACTTTTTATTAAATGGCTCAAAATTATTTATTACCAATGCGCCTCGCGCCGATGTTTATTTAGTATTTGCAAGAAATAAACACGCCGATAACCCCAGTCGTGCGATGGCTTGTTTTATTGTAGAAAAAGACATGCCAGGGGTTTCTTTTGGCGAACCAGACAGTAAACTCGGGGTTCGTCCTTCTTCTTCTTGTGAAGTTATACTTACCAATGTAAAAGTTCCAAAAGAAAATCTACTTGGACAACTTGGCCAAGGCTACAAAATTGCTTTAACTACGTTAACCGGCGGCAGAATTTCAATTGCCGCACAAGCCCTTGGAATTGCCAAGGCTGCTTTAAATGAAGTTGAGACTTATTCAAATCAACGTCGTCAATTTGGCAAAACTATAGCAGAATTTCAACATACCCAATTTCGTTATGCTGAACTTAAAACTAAAATAAAAGCAGCAACACTACTGCTTCACGAAGCCGTTTCTACCTACCAAACATCTGAAAACATCCAAGATTCTGCTATGGCAAAACTATATTGTGCAAAAGTAGCGGTTGAGACCGCTGACTTTGCAGTGCAAATCCACGGAGGATATGGCTACATGACTTCCTTTATTGCAGAGCGACTATACAGAGACGCAAAAATTACCGAAATTTACGAAGGAACTTCCGAAGTTCAAAAAATAATTATTGGCCAAACCCTGTTAAAGAAATGAAAACAGCAGTTTTAGTAAAAGTAGTTCCCAATACCACTAAGTTTGAGTTCAACAAAGAAACCAACACTTTAGTGCGTTCTGGTGAACAAATAATTAATCCAGATGATTTAAAAGCAATAGCACTTGCACAAAAAATAAACTCAGACATTGAAGTAATTTCAATGGCTCCACTTTTCCACAAAACCGTGCTGTCTTCAGTATTTGCCTATAAAAATGTTAAAAAACTAATAATTTTAAGCGACTCTGCGTTTTCAGGTTCCGACACTGCTGCAACTGCAAAAGTTTTAGCTGAGTTTTTAAAAACCCAAAACTACGCCTACATTTTTGCAGGCTATCAAGCGCTAGACGGAGACACCGCTCAGGTCGGACCTTCAGTTTCTACACTGCTAGGTGAAACTTTGATATCTTGTGCATATGATATAACTAAACAAGCAAGTTCTCTAAACGCTTATGTAAACTCAGATTTTGGCGATTTAGAGGTAAAAATTCTGGAAAAAGCACTAATTACCGCGACTTCTAAACAAGCAACATCACCAGTTTTAGACCTTACTAATTTAAATAATTTAAATGACGAAAACATTCTAACTTACACTAACCAAGACTTAAAAATAGAAATTACTGAACTGGGCTTAAAAGGCTCACCTACTAGAGTTAAAAAAACTTTTTTAAAAACTTTTCCCACAAAAACTACAGAAGTTTTGAAAGTTGACGCAGACTCAGCTGCCTCTGTTTTATACAAAGAATTTAAAGAGTTTTTAAAATAAGGATATAAATGCACATGAAAAATATTTTTATTTTAGGTTTTTTAAATCAACACAAGCAAATTGTTTCTGGAACTTTTGAGCTAATTTCTGAAATCAATCAAAAAAACTTAGATTCAGTTGCAGTTAATGCGCTGATTTTAACAGACACAGACTTGTCAACTAATGAAGAGTTAAAACTAAAAAACTTTGGTTTTAGACACGCATACATCTTAACTTTGCCAAAAGACTACTTTTTAAATGTCCAAGTAACTGGCAAAACAATCTTTAACTTATTTAAAAAATTGCCAACTCCAGATATCTTTTTATTTCCCTCTAGTATTTTTACTCGCAGTTTAGCCCCTGTTTTAGCAACCCACTTCAAAGCAGGACTAACTGCCGATACCACTGGACTAGAAATTGAAGCAGATGTAGACTCACTTAAACTAACTGCTGTTAGACCTGCTTTTTCTGGAAATATTTACGCAGAAATTATCTACCCTAATTCTTTGGTGCAAATGGCTACAGTTAGACAAGGGCTATTTGAGTTAAAAGAAAAGTCAAACCCTGATATGCAAATCACAAAAATTCAGGCAAGTCAAGCCAAAGAACTTAACTTTAAACCAATCTTAAGTAAAGTCAAAGAAACCTTTTCATTTCAAGGCAAAGAAATTATTTTTGACTTAGGTCGTGGTGTTGAAAGTTCTGCTAAATACTTTGATGATTTTTTAAATCACTCAAAAGTCGCGGTTGGTGCAACCAGAGGATTGGTGCAAAAATCGGTGTTTGCCAAAAACAGACAAATCGGTCAAACTGGCTCTGCAGTTGCTCCTAACTTACTAATTTGTTTCGGAGTTTCAGGTTCAAGTCAACATTTAGCTGGAATTCATCGCGCTAAAAAAATTATTTCTGTTAACTTAGACGAAGCAGCACCACTTAATAAATATGCAGATTTAGTTATTGTCGGAAATGCCAACGAAATAATTCCTAAGTTTATTAAACTAATTTCTAAAAAGGAGATTTAAATGCAAAACAAAGTCTACATTGTTGCCAAAGGCCGTAGCGCAATTGGTAATTTTGGCCAAAACTTAGCCGGTCAAAGTATTACTAAAATCAGCGCACTGGTGCTTTCTGGTTTACTTGAAAAATACAAAATCAACAAGGCCGAAATTCAAAAACTAGTCTTTGGTCAAGTTATGCAAAGTACATGCGGTCAAAACACCGCCAGACAAATTGCACTTGAAAGCGGACTTAGTCCAAAAACCACCGCTTTTACCGTAAACATGGTCTGTGGCTCTGGTATGCAGGCAATAGTTTCAGCTTACCTTGACATACTTTCTGGCAAAACTGATTTAGTTGTAGCAGGAGGTGGT
>CAUUIC010000034.1:0-5026 GCA_963545125.1 uncultured Acholeplasmataceae bacterium | reverse complement strand
AGTTAAAGCACCTTGCAGGTAAATTAAGAAAAAGCCTGCCACCAAAAAAATCGGAATTAGCCAAAGTGGGCGAAAAAATACCGACATTAGCACAACAAAAACAACTGAGTTTAATTCAAATAAGCGTGTTAAAATTTTTCTTTGCATACTTTACTCCACAGATTTTAGTGATTCTACCATTGGCACTTTTTTGACGCGGTAAGCCATATAAAAGGAAAGCACCGCGTTGACAAAAATAATTAAGACAATGGTAAAAACATACGAAATCCACTCAATGTTATACATAAAGTTAATATAAGAAACTTCGTTGATCCCTAAGTAAAAATACAGGAACGGATAGCCAAAAGCAAGTCCTACAGCCAATCCAATTAAAGAAAGTGTCAACATTTCTATAAAGATAGAAATAGCGATTTCGTGTTGAAAAAAACCAAGTACTTTCAAGGTTGCGATTTCTCTTAATCTCTCTTCAAAGTTTAATCTAACTAAGTTGTAAAGCACAACTACAGCCAAGATAATTGCAAAACTAAGCAGGGTAATTGCAGACGAATAGACCACGTCTGTAACTTTAGAAATTATTTTTTGAATTTCTTTACTTTCAATAACTTTGCCAATATAGGCAAGTGCTTTTTGGTCCTCGTTGTCAAGCGGACCGTAAGTGGTATCGCCATTTTTGTATTCGTGTTTAAGAGCACGAATTAAATCTTTTTTAGTGATACCGTCTGCAAACTTCGCGTAGATTATGTTGCTGGTGTCAAGCAGTTCATTTAGACAGTCTTCTCGGTTAAAAATAACACCGTTGACAAAAAAAGTTTCTCTGATTTCTGCAACCTTAAAGCGATAGGTTTGGCCAAGTACAGAAAAAGAAAGAAAATCACCAATTTTTAAACCAAGAGCTTTTGCGTCTCTTTTTGATATTGAAACTTCTTTTTCGCCTAAATATCTAGAGCCTTTTTGAGGGTGGTAGAATTTTGAGTTTTTAGTAATACCAAGTAGTGTTGTTCGCTTGGTTTGCCCGTTTTCGGCCTGCACAATTGAGTTTTCGTTATAAAGTGGTTCAGCGTGGCGGATGGCCTTTTTGCCGTTGATCTCTAGTTTGGCTAAACTGTTTAGGATTTCTCTAGATTTTCCTCGAAGATGTAGCATAGCGGCATCTACATTGTTGTAGTAACTGCCAAGGTCGTTGTCAATTCCTTTATTTATCGTGTCTATTATTCCAAAAGAAGCAATAACTAAACCAGCACATCCAGCAACACCGATGATGGTAAGTGCAGACCTCAGTATATTTACCTTAATATTTCTAAAGGCGATTGCTAACATAAATCTGCATTTAACAGCTCTGGCTTTTTTGACCTTAAAGTTGCTTTGAGTTCCCAGCATTGACTCAACAGGATTTTTCTTCAGTTCCTTTTTAATTACTAAAAACAAAATTAAACTTGTAATTAAAATCACTAAAGTTACGGAAATTAAAACTTCTAGCCAAGGAAAGATATACTCGTATTTAGGTAAGTTATAAAGTAAGTTATATTTGGTTTTCAGAACTTGCGGAACGATAAATGGAGAAATCGCCAAAGACACTACAAGCGAAGTAAAGATAAGCAACAGGTTGATTTTTAAGTAATGGGCAAAAATTTGTTTTTTTGAAATACCGATTGCTTTCATTGTGCCGATTTCTTTACTTTCTCTAATAATTAGTTGAGAAGAAGTTGTGACGAATATCAAAAGAGAAACTAAAAAGAAAACAAGTGGATAGATAAATGCTGAGTAAAAAGTTAAATTAACGTCTTCATTAACTACGTTGTTGGTAAACAGGTTTTGTCCAGTTTTGGCAAACAAGAAACGACTGGCTGCACTTCCCCCTGCTTTGGTTTCTGCTTTAAGTAGTCTTTCGTATTCCGCGATAAACTGCTTTGCCAGAGTTTCGGGGTCTTTCGCGTTGATAAATCTAACGTTGACTTGATTTGGGAATTGTGGCAGTTTAAGTAATTCAACTAAGAGTTTTTTGTTTTGTTGAACTTCTTTGCTAAGTAGTCTATCTTTGACACCTGGCAAGTTATACAGATTTTCAATTTGGTTAAATAAATCTGTAAAAAACTCGTCTTTGTAGTTTTGGCGAAGTAAAGCAAAGTAATCGCCGTCGTAAATTGGAGTTTGGTAGTCTTTTTTTGAACTGGCAAGCGGCATAAACTTCGCTAAGTTGTTAGTTTTAAAACTTTGTTTTAACTCAGTTGTTTGTTGGCAGACCAAAAAGTCGTTAAACATCTGAATTCCCGCAAGCAGCCCTGTTAACTTAGGTTTCTGCAGTCCAAGTTCTGAAAACAAGGTGCTGGTGTCTAAGAAAGCCTGTAAAGTAGAAACATTTTTTTGTACTGTCTCGCCTGTGTAGACATATCCAGCAATTGGCACAACTACTTTTAGTCTAGTTTTATTTTCAGCAATTGACTTTAAAAATGAACGCAGTGCTGTGTATGAAAGAAAGTTTTCGCCAAACTGATAAAGCAGAGCTTTGCTTCCCTTATTTTTAAGATAGGCAGAATTAGTTAAAATACTTTCAAAATTACTATCAAAGTAAAGACGTTCAAGTCCTTTAAAGGCAGGTTTGCCGTTTGCGTAGACAATTTCCCCAGTTGTATGGTCAATTTTGTAGCCTTTTTCTGCAAGCAAAAGTTCCAGGTATTTTTTGGGAAAATCAATTTCTAAAGGAGTGCCGATTTGTGGTAATTTTTTAAAGTCATCAACTTTAATAAAAATACCTCTCTTTGGGTTTTTAACTTCTTTTCTCTCGTGGTCATAAACCACGTAACTTTTAGAAATTCGTTCAGCCCAAATCGGTTTTTTAGTCAAAGTAACTTCGTATTCAGATGCAATAAACCCCGAGTTTACATTTTTTTTAAATTTTGCAATGTCTTTTTGAAGTTGACGCACTCTACTGCTACTTTTGGCTTCATCTTTAGTAAATCCAGTTGCAATTTTTAGGTTTAAAAAGGCCGATCCGCGAGTATCAATTTCGTAGTCTGTAGGTTTTAGGCCAAGGTTAGAAAGTGCCTTGATTGCGCGTTTTTGGTCAAATTCATTCAAATAAGTATTGGCAATTAAAGCATGGGTTAAGTTACTTTGCTTGTATACTTTTTCAACTCTGGTTTTTAAGTCACGGTAAGATGCAACTAAGCCAAAAAACAATACAAAAAACAATGTCAAAATTAAGAAAAGCGCCGTGTATTGTTTAGCGGATTTTTTAAGCGTTCTTAAGATTTTTTTATTTAAGATACTAAACATTACCATTTAAGTTCACTAACTGCGAGTGGCTTTTCGTTTTTAAAATCCCGAAAAATTTCGCCGTCTTTCAGTTCTATCACGTGGTCAGCAATTTTCGCAATTTCTGAGTTGTGAGTAACTATAATAATTGTTTTTTTGTGCTCTTTATTTAGACATTGAATGATTTTTAAAACTTCAATTCCAGTTTTAATGTCAAGAGCGCCAGTCGGCTCGTCGCAAAGCAGCAAATCAGGGTTTTTAACAATTGCTCTGGCAATTGCAACTCGCTGTTGCTCACCACCAGAAAGTTGTGAAGGAAAGTTCTTCAGGCGTTTGTCAAGACCTACACTTTCAAGTATTTCTTTTGAGTTAAATGAGTTTTTACCAAAACGAGCGATTTCTACGTTTTCATACACATTTAAGTTAGAAATTAAATTATAAAATTGAAAAACAAAGCCGATTTCTTTGCGGCGATGTTCAATTAGTTCGTGTTCAGAATATGTGCTGATGTTGTGAGTTTTAAAAAGCAAACTGCCAGAAGTTGACGTATCCATTCCGCCAAGTATGTTTAAAAGTGTGGATTTACCTGCGCCAGACCTGCCTAAAATGCAGACAATTTCGCCTTCTACAACAGAAAAAGATATGCCTTTTAAGGCATCTACCTTGGTTTCTTTTTTGCCGTAGGTTTTCACTAAATTGTTCGCTTTAATTAAATCCACTTTCGCCTTTCTCCTTCGTTTGAGATTGAGTTTATTATATAAAATAAAAAAAGGCTTTTCAATTTAGGTAAAGCACCCAAGGTCAAAAAGCCAATTTTGGTTAATTTAGTGGTTAGAAAGAGTGTAAATTTGGGAAACTGGGACCGTAAACATAAACCCGATTATTTTCTTTTCGGTGTTGATAAGAATTTCTTTAATAGCACCGGCTACATTATCTGCCATCGCATGGTCTTTGACAACTGTAAAAATAGTTTTACTGTTTGGGTTATAACTTTTACCTAGTTTAGAAAAGTGTCCAGATAATAGTGAGTTCATGCCAGGATGTGAACGAACAATGTAGCCAGCCATTCCATCGCTGTCTACAACTGTTGCGCCTTTTACGCCCAGTTCTAAGAACTTCTCCATAATATCTTCAAGATGGTCAGTGTCATTTAAGACAATAAATAATGCTTCCATTTTAAACTCCTTTTTATTTTAAAATGCAACTTCGTTGAATTTATCAAGACCGTTAATTTCCCCAGCCTTGGAAATAGCAAACTTAGAAAACAGCGGACCTGTTGTTTCAAAAAACAGAGTAGTAATTAAGATAATTGCAGCAATTGTTGCTCCAAACTCCCGCATGGAATTAGCAACGATTACTATCAAACCAAGAGACACACCGCCTTGTGGAAGTAAAGCGAATCCAATATATTTTTGTACCATCGGGTCTGCTTTGGCGGCTTTGGCACCGATTGAAGCACCTGCATACTTGCCAATTGAGCGACCAACAATGTAGAGTGCAATAATTGCAAACAGTACAGGACTGGTTCGACCAAACATTCTAAGGTCAAGTGATGCACCTGACAGCGTGAAAAACAAAATATATAAAGGGGATGAAAAGTCGTTCATTGCGTTATAAGTTCTGTGTGGTTTTTTAACTAAGTTAGCGACAGCCGCACCTACCGCAATATTTGCCAAGAGTGGTGAGATTTCAACAGCGTCACTGCTGATTTTTTTAATAAAGTAAGAAAGGCCAAGACAAATTACTACAGAAGCAAGCCCAAGCACTTGAATGT
>CAUUIC010000033.1:0-5091 GCA_963545125.1 uncultured Acholeplasmataceae bacterium | reverse complement strand
GTTTAACTCGCTTTGGCTATGTTAATTTAAAAAGAGGGTTTTTAATTTAACCATGGATATAAACGGAGGAAAAATGAAAGAAAGTTTAGTCTTAAAACAAAAACAAGTAGACGAACTTAGCCAAATTTTTGCAGCCGCTAAAACTATCGTTGTTTTTGAATACGGAGCATTGTCTGTAGAAAGTTTAACTCAACTAAGAAGAGCACTTCGCAAATCTGACTCAAACGCAAAAGTTTATAAAAACAACATAGCACGCCGCGCTGCTTTAAAATCTGGGCTAGCCGACCTTGCAGACCACTTAGTTGGACAAGTAGCAATCGCGTACTCTCTAACCGACACAGTCGCGCCTGCAAAAGCAGTTTATGAGTTTATCACAGCATATCCTGACAAAAAAATTGTCGCAGGTGCTGTTGACAACAAAGTTGTCTCAGTTTCAGAAATTGAAACTCTCGCAAAACTTCCCAACAAAGAAGGTATGCTTCAATTATTGGCAGGTGCAATGTACCAGCCACTTCAACGCCTTGCTATCGGGCTTAATATGTTAGCAGAATCAAAATAATTTTGCTAAGGAGGAAATAATAATGGCAAAACTAACTAAACAAGCATTTATTGATGCACTTAAAGAAATGACTATCCTTGAAATCAAGGAACTTTTAGACGGACTTAAAGAAGAATTTGGAATCGATCCAACTGCAGTTGCAGTTGCAGGTCCTGCTCAAAGTGGCCCTGCTCAAGAAGAAAAAACAGAGTTCACTGTAGTTCTTAAATCATTTGGTGAAAACAAAATCGCTGTGATTAAAGTAGTTCGCGAAATTACTGGACTAGGCCTTGCTGATGCTAAAAAAGCTGCTGAAACTCCAGATTCAGTACTTAAAGAAAATGTTTCAAAAGAAGAAGCCGAAGCAATTCAAAAGAAACTTGAAGAAGCCGGCGCTAAAGTTGAACTTAAATAGTTTTCACTTTAGTGGAACATTACTTTACTCACAAACCGCAAATTAAAAGTAAGCAAACTAAATATAGCGCCGTTGTTTTTAAAAAACATTTTAGTTTTTTTAAAGACAACGGTGTTTTTTCCAAAGACAACCTAGATAAAGGAACTTATCTTTTTTTAAAACACTTTGACCTCAAAAACCCAAGCACCAAAACTGTTTTAGACCTTGGTGCAGGAACTGGTGAAATTTCTATAATTTTAGCAAAACTCTTTCCAGAACTTAAGTTCACAGGAATTGAGATAAATGAAAGAGCAGTAGCTCTCGCTAAAAAAAACAGAGAACTAAATCAGTGCATAAACACTGAGTTTATCCAAGGTGATTTTTTGGAGTTTGAGACAAACAATAAGTTTGACTTAATTGTTGCAAACCCACCAATTAAGATAGGTAAGCAAACTGTTTTTAGGTTTTATGAAAAAACCAAAAGCTTGCTTGCAGAAAACGGTCAGTTTTCATTAGTTGTCAAGCACTCGCAAGGCGCTGAAAGTCACCTAAAATTTCTAAAAACTTTATTTCAACAAGTGGAATTTAAAAAAGACGCAACTTACTATTTAATTTCGTGTTTTAATTAAAACTTTATTTAAAAAAACCGCTTTAGCGGTTTTTAAAAACCAAAAAGGAGTTTAGATAAATATGGGACGTGCATTTGAAGTTAGAAAAGAAGCAAAAGCCAAAACCGCCGCGGCTAAAACTAAAGTTTACTCAAAATACGGTCGCGAAATTTACGTACTGGCTAAAAACGGATCACCCGATCCGCAAAGCAACCCTGATTTAAAGCGAATTATTGAAAAAGCTAAAAAAGATCAGGTGCCAAACGACATCATTCAACGCGCCATTGATAAAGCAAAAGGTGCAGGTGGTGAGAACTTTGTACCAGTTGTTTATGAAGGCTTTGGACAAGGTGAGGCTCAGTTTATCATAGAGACTCTGACTGACAACGTCAACCGCACGATTTCACAAATTCGCGCTATTTTAAACAAAACTGGCGGAAAACTTGGGGTGTCTGGTTCAGTTTCGCATCAATTTGCGCACGAGGCTGTTTTTAAACTACCGGTTCAAGAAGACGATGTGCTGAATGCTTTGCTTGAGGCTGACGTCGATATTAAAGACACCACAGCGCTTTCAGACTCAACCGTGGTCTACGCTGAAATTGATAAATACGGCCAAGTTAAATCAGCGCTAACCTTTGCCTTTCCAAACATTGAGTTTGAGATTGACGAAATCACTTACTCAGCATTGACTTTGGTTGAACTAAGCACTGAAAACCAAGAGAAGTTTGACAACATGCTTATGCAACTTGAAGAACTTGACGACGTTCAACATATTTATCACAACGTAAAATAATTATGGAAAAAGAAATTTTAGACTTTATTTTAAACAAAGTTGGCTATATCGCCACTGTTTCTAAAGAAGGGGTGCCAAACGTTGGCCCTAAAGTCACAATGCGATACTTTTCTGGAAACATCTTAATTTGGAATGAAACTACTTGTAAACACACTAAATTCAACATTGAAAAAACCGGCAAGGCTTCAGTGTGTTTTGTAGACGAAAACACACAAACTGGGTATCGTTTTACAGGTCGCGCCACAATTTTAGACAAAACTAGTCAATTGTTTGAACTCTACTCAGAAAACGCAAAAAGTTTAGGCTTAAAACAACCTGAATTTTTTGGGCAACTTGTAGTTGAACAAATTTATTTGCTAGACAGAGGTCCGAAAGCCGGAACTTTGCTTAAAAACTTTGCGTAAACGTTTTTTAAAATAATACAATAAACCTTAAAACCAAGCTTTGCTTGGTTTTTTATTAATTTGTAATAATTTGTCTTAAAAAAGCAAATAGTGTATACTTATTAAGTATGTGCACACGCACAAAGGCAATGATATGTAAGGTTATTAAAACACAAATAGCCGTTGCTGTGTTTTAAACAATTTACATGGAGCAAGCCTAATCTTTAGAATTAGACGAAAGGAGACTTTAAATATGGCTGAAAAATCAAAAGGAACAGTAAGAATTACTCTTAAGTCGTATGATCACAAACTTATCGATCAAGCCGCACTTAAGATAGTTGACGTTGTAACTAAAACTGGTGCCACTGTCGTAGGACCTGTGCCACTACCAACTAAACGCGAAATCTTCACTGTACTTCGTTCACCACACGTTAACAAAACAGCACGTGAACAATTTGAACGAAGAACTCACAAAAGACTGATTGTAATTGAAAAAATCGGTCAAAAAACCCTGCCACAATTGTTTCAAACTGACTTACCATCAGGTGTAGATATTGCTTTAAAACAATAATTTATACACACAAGAAACTGGCAAAACAGACAAATTATCGTAGTCGATAGAAAGGAAAAAATTATGTCTAAAGGAATCTTAGGTAGAAAAATTGGAATGACTCAAATCTTTTCAGAAGACGGCAAGTTAATTCCAGTTACCGTTCTAGATTGTGCAGACAACGTAGTGCTACAACAAAAAACTGTGGAAAAAGACGGATATGTTGCTACACAACTTGGTTGCCAATCAAAACGCGAAAGTCTTGCGAACAAACCAATTTTGGGACATGTTGCAAAAGCAAATACTGCTCCTAAGCGCTTCGTTAAAGAGCTTAGGTTCAAACACAGCGCCTCTGAGCTAGCCAGCCTTGCAGTTGGTCAAACTGTAGAACCTACAATTTTTCAAGTAGGAGAATTAGTAGACGTCATTGGAATTACTAAAGGTAAAGGATTCCAAGGTTCAATTAAGAGACACGGCCAACGCCGTGGACCTGAGGCTCACGGTTCTCGCTACCACCGCGCCCCTGGTTCAATGGGTGCCATCAAGGGAAATATGAAAGGAAAACCACTTCCTGGTCACATGGGACACGAACAAGTGACTATTCAAAACCTTGAAGTTATCAAAGTTGACAAAGAACAAGCACTACTTTTAATCAAAGGTGCCGTTCCTGGTCCAAATAAAGGATTTGTTGTGGTTAAATCCGCTGTACGCTAAAGGAGTTTAAATCATGGAATATAAAGTATTAAACCAAAGCGGCAAAAAAGTAAAAACAATTGAGTTAAACGATTTTGTTTTTGGAATTGAGCCACACAAACAAGCACTTTACGACGTTGTTCGTGCACAACGCCTAGCTATGCAACAAGGTACCCACCAAGTTAAAAACCGTTCAATGGTTTCAGGTGGTGGCCGCAAACCTTATAAACAAAAAGGAACAGGTAGAGCACGTCAAGGTTCTCGCCGTGCTGTTCAATTTGTTGGAGGTGGTGTAGCATTTGGTCCGCAAGTTCGCGAATACGACATTAAAATCAACAAAAAAGTTCGCCAACTTGCCCTTCGCTCAGCGCTTTCTCAACACGCGCAACGTGGTACTTTAGTGTTAGTTGACAAAGTTTCTCTACCTGAAGTTAAAACTAAACTATTTGCCCAAATTTTAGAAAGTCTAAAACTAGACCGAAAAGTATTGTACGTTGACAGTGATTTTGAACCAAATGTTGTTTTAAGCGCACGCAACTTAAGTCAAATTACTGTAATGAATGAACCTAGCCACACTTCTGTATATGACCTGCTTGATGCTAAATACTTACTACTTACAGTAGGCGCTGCTAAAGAATTTGAGGAGGCGTTATGTTAAATTTAACTAAAATTAAACAATTTGATATTTTAGTTGAACCTATTATCACTGAAAAATCAAACAAACTTATCGAAGCCTCAAACTCATACACTTTCCGTGTAAAAAAGGACGCAACTAAACCAGAAATTAAGGCAGCCGTTGAAGCTATTTTTAAAGTAACTGTCTTGAAAGTAAGAACTGTGATTTCTCCTGCTAAGAAAAAAACAGTTGGACGCTACCAGGGAATGGTATCTGCTTTCAAAAAAGCCATCGTTACTCTAAAAGAAGGCGACAAGATTGCTGAGTTTACTATTTAGTGAAAGGAGTAAATCGTGAAAATTAAGAACTATAAACCTACTACTAACGGACGTCGTAATATGTCCGTGATTGACTACTCTGAACTTTCAAAAGTTGCTCCAGAAAAATCACTACTAACCACTTTAAAGAAAACAGGTGGCCGCAATAACCACGGAAGGATAACTGTTAGACAAACGG
>CAUUIC010000032.1:0-5151 GCA_963545125.1 uncultured Acholeplasmataceae bacterium | reverse complement strand
CTCTTATTGAGCGGTTGTTGGCTTTATTTTTTAAAATAAGTGTAAAAGTCGGGTTTTGTTAAAATATTTTGTTTACTTAATTCAAAAATGGCTAAATAAAGCCGTTTGACAAGCGTTTTTAAACCAGCCAAACATGCAAAATATGCTATAATGGTTGGGTATTGAGGTATTAAAAATGGAACTTAATAACACAGAAATCAAAACTACCGAAGTTGTTGCAACTAAGAAAAAAAGAAAACCTAAAAAACCTTACTCAAAAGCAGAGCAAATCATTATTTGGATAATTATCGTATTTTCAGCATTGACAATTTTACTGTCAGCAGGTTTCGGAATTTACTACGGAATTAAATACGACTACGACAATCGCCGCAAACCACTTGACGAAATTACAACTATAACTACGGCTGACTTTGAAACTATTATGGCCAAGAAAAAAGGAGTAGCGCTTTCTTCACTTAAGTTTTCTGGCAACACCAACATTGACTTTACTTCAAAACGCCACATCTATATCTTGTTTTACGACCAAAAAGAACGCAGTTACACCAGATACTCAAAATCTCTTCGTAAACTAATTAAAAAACTAAAAGACAATGTTTTAATTTTGGGCGTAAACATCCCGGATTCCGCTGATAACAAATTCCTAGATATCGCTAACTTCCCTGACTACAAAAATCCAGATGGTTCAATTACCCACAAAGAAGACGTAAAAGTGCCAATGTTTTTCCAAAGTACTCCAGAAGGTGACTTTGAAAAGCAAATGAGAGCAAATAACTTTAAAGACATCTACAACATCTTAAACCAACACAAAGACCCGAAAAAATAAGTAAAACTAGGTAGTTATATATGAACGCAGAAATTATTAAACAAATCGCCGCTTCTCTGAACATCAAAGAAAGCCAAGTTAAAGCTACTCTTGCTTTAATTGAAGAAGGTGGAACTATTCCTTTTATTGCCCGCTACCGCAAAGAAGCGACTGGCAACTTAGACGAAGAACAGATTAACGAGATTAACAAGGAATATGAATACCAGGTTAATTTAAAACAAAGAAAAGAAGATGTTTGTCGTCTAATTGACGAAAAAGGGATGTTAACCCCCGAACTAAAGGCAGAAATAGAGGCTTGCACTAAGTTGGTGGAAGTTGAAGACCTTTATCGTCCATTTAAAGAAAAAAAGAAAACCAAAGCAACTGAAGCGATTAAAGCAGGACTTGAGCCTTTGGCTAAATACATTTTGACTTCTCCAGACAGAGAAAGAGAGCCTGAGGCTGCTAAGTTTATCAATGAAACTGTCAAAACTGTAGATGACGCCATTCAAGGTGCTCTTTACATCATTGCTGAACAAATCTCTGACAACGCAGAATACCGTAAGTGGATTCGTGAATACGTATTCTTAAACGGACTTTTAACGTCAAAAAAGAAAAAAGACGCAGTTGACGAAAAAGGGGTATACGAAATATATTATGAGTTTTCAGAGCCTTGCACTAAAGTAAAAGAGTACAGAGTTTTGGCAATCAACCGTGCGGAGAAAGAAAAAGTAGTCACTGCTTCTATAGAATGCGAAAACGCAGAAATTATCGCTTATCTTGAGAAAGCTGTAATTTTAAAGCCAAAAAGTACGTCAACTCCACATCTTAAACTTGCTATTCAAGATAGTTTAAAACGCCTAATTTATCCTTCAATTGAAAGAGAGATTCGCGCAGAGTTGACCGAAAAAGCAGAAGACCAGGCAATTAAAGTCTTTACTTTAAACGTAGAGAAACTTTTACTACAACCACCAATTAAAGGCAAAATGGTGCTTGGCATTGACCCTGGTTTTAGAACAGGTTGTAAAATGGCAGTAATCTCGCCAACCGGTGAACTACTTGAAGTTGGCAAATTATTTTTCCACGATTTTTTTAAAGAAGAGCAGAGAGTTGCCGCACTTCGCGACCTTCTTACAGTTATTCGCAAGCACAATGTAGAAATTATTGCAATCGGAAATGGTACTGCTTCTCGCGAAACCGAAGAGTTTGTTGCCAAAGTTATAGCTAAGGCTAAACTAGACATTAAATACGTAATAGTTTCAGAAGCCGGCGCATCAGTTTACTCAGCATCTGAAATTGCACGTGCTGAGTTTCCAGACCTACAAGTTGAAGAGCGATCAGCCGCATCTATTGCCAGACGTCTGCAAGACCCACTTTCTGAACTTGTTAAAATTGACCCGAAATCTATTGGGGTTGGACAATATCAACACGACGTTTCTCCAAAAAAACTCAACTCAGAACTTACCTTTGTCGTGACTACCGCTGTCAACTCAGTCGGAGTTGATCTAAACACCGCATCAACCGCCTTGCTTACCTACGTTGCTGGGCTTAACTCAAAACAAGCAAAATCTATAGTTGACGCGAGACAAAGCAAAAAAGGCTTTAAAAACCGAGCAGAACTAAAAGAAGTTGCGTATATTACAAACAAAGTATACGAACAGGCCGCTGGTTTTCTTCGTATCACAGATGGCGATGAAATTCTTGACATGACTCCAATTCACCCAGAGTCGTACGCTATTGCCAAGGCTTTGATGAAAAAGTTTGATATCCAAAAAGCAGATATTGGTAAAGTTGAAGTAATTGACGAGAAACTGAAAAACTTTAGTTTAGCAAAAGAAGCCGAAGACTTAAAAACAGACCGCTATACTTTAGAAGACATCGTGAAATCCTTAAAACAACCGCTTCGGGACCCAAGAGATTCGTTTCCACAACCCTTGCTTAAATCTTCAATTTTAGAAATTAAAGACTTAGCAATTGGCATGGAAGTAGAAGGCACTGTCAGAAACGTTGTGGACTTCGGCGCATTTGTAGATATCGGTCTACACGAAGACGGCTTAATTCACATCTCTAAAATGGCTAAGCGCTTTATTAAGCACCCATCTGAAGTTGTGCAAGTTGGCGATATTGTTAAATGTTTTGTTGTAAACATTGACGAAAAAAGAGGCAAGGTTGGTCTGTCTCTTGAAAAAGACTTAATTTAATGTAATAATTTTAAAAGTAGTTTTTTTAACTATCTTAAAAAAACTACTTTTACTTGGAGTGGTACTCAAGAGGCTGAAGAGGATGCACTGCTAACGCGTTAGGGCGAGAAATTGCCGCGAGGGTTCGAATCCCTCCCACTCCGCCATTTTAACTAACATTTATTTACTTTTTTAAGTTAAAGGAGATAAAATGAGCGTAAAAAAACTTAGAAATTTAGCAATTGTTTCGCTAATTTTAGCAATTGTTTTCGTGCTGATTTCATCAGCAGTTTTAGGAATCCGCCTTTACGTGCAGTTTGGACTAACTAAAGGAAAAACTGGATTAGGACTAGCTCTGGCTGCCTTGGTTTGGGCAGAAATTTTAATGTATCTCTATATTACTAGTTTAATTTGGTTTGTCGTAAACATTTCACTTTACATCTTTGTTTATATCAAACTAGATAAATACAAAGAAAACAAGTTCCATATTTTGGCAGCAATTGGCTTTATTATGCCGCTTTTTCAAATCATTGCGCTTTCTTTGTACATCTCTAAACTCACAAAACTAGCCAATGCGCCTGTAGATGAAACTATAGACTTTAGCCGAACTGAACCAACCCAACTTAACTAACCATAAATTAAAATCATAACCTTTTTTTGTTTTAATTAGTTTCTAAACTTAAATTAAACCAGCACTTAATTGACAATTTTTGGCTATCTTGATATACTAATTAAGTGCTAAAAATAGGCCTATAGCCAAGCGGTAAGGCAACAGACTTTGACTCTGTCATTCGTAGGTTCAAATCCTGCTAGGCCTACCATTTTACACCCCAACCACCTAAAGGTGGTTTTTTTATTGGCGATTACTAGCCGAATTTGCTTAATTCAAATATGCTAAAACAACACTGCTTAACTCCCTTTTATTAACATTTAATACGCCAAAATAAACATTGTGGCGAGACTTCTCGTCAAATTTGATTTTTCATAGCCAAATAGAATATAATGGCTGTGCAAACGATGAGGTATTAATTTGTGAGAAACTTTAATTACTTGAAACTTAAAAACCTATTTTTATCTACCAACATACTTAAAACAATCGAAAAAATCCACGAATATAAAGGCAAACAGGAACTTTATTTAGAAAATCATAGAGATATTTTAAACAAGATGACAGATATCGCGAAAATACAAAGTACAAAATTTTCAAATGCCATTGAAGGTATCTACACCAAAGACACAAGACTTGTTAGTTTAATGGAAAATAAAACTGAGCCTAAAAATAGAGATGAAGAAGAAATAGCAGGTTATAGGCGAGTGCTAGATATAATTCATGAAAGTTTTGAGCATATTGA
Source organism: uncultured Acholeplasmataceae bacterium (assembly GCA_963545125.1). Taxonomy (GTDB): domain Bacteria; phylum Bacillota_I; class Bacilli_A; order Acholeplasmatales; family Acholeplasmataceae; genus CALISC01. The sequence continues at coordinate 817 of CAUUIC010000032.1, read as the reverse complement.
TTTTAATAAAAACAATGTTTTAACATTACATAATCAATTGTATTTTTATTCAGAAACAAACAATAAAGGTAAATTTAAAACAACTGACAACACAATCGTAGAAATTGATGCTTTTGGCAATAAAAAAGTACGATTTGAACCGGTCAGCAGTTTTGAAACTGAAAATTATTTTAACGAAATGATAACAGCATATGAAGTAGCAGTTAAAGAAAATGTGCAACCGTTAGTTTTAATTTTCGCTTTGGTCCACGATTTCTTATGCATTCATCCTTTTGATGATGGTAATGGAAGAATGAGCAGAATTTTGACACTCTTATTGCTTTACAAGTCAGGATATTTAGTTGGCAAATACATTAGTATTGAAATGCTTATTGAAGAAACCAAAGATACATATTACGAAGTATTGCAAAACTCTAGTGAAAACTGGCACAGTGGAGACAACAACCCGCTTCCATTTATAAAGTACATGCTTGGTATCTTGATAAAAGCCTATCGTGATTGTGAAGATAGACTTAATTTAATTAGAAAAGGCAAATTAACTCCATCAGAAAAAGTGTTTTCAGTCATTCAAAATTCACTAAAGCCGCTTTCTAAAAAAGAAATAACGCATCTTTGTCTTGACATATCAACAAGAACAATAGAACGTGCTTTAAAAGAATTACAAGACAATAAAAAAATAAAACAAATCGGAAGCAGCAGAGCAACAAAGTATATCAAGATATAATTGCAAAATTGTATTTTGTAAACATGCTTCACTCTAAATCACAATACAACGAAACAAATACTCACAATACAACGAAACAAATACTCACAATAC
>CAUUIC010000031.1:0-5263 GCA_963545125.1 uncultured Acholeplasmataceae bacterium | reverse complement strand
ACAAATGTTGAAACAAATTCAAAAACTGCAAGCAGAAATGATGGAGCGCCAACAAAGACTTGAAGAAACTGAGTTTACAGGTTCGTCAGCAGGTGTGACAATTACTCTGCTTGGGTCAAAAAAAGTCGTAGACTGCAAAATTAGTGCAGATATTATTCAAGACAAAGAAATGGTTGAAGATGCAATTTGCGTAGCTTTTAATAAAGCCATTGAACAAGTCAACTCAGAACTAGAAGATATTCTTTCTAGCGCTAAAATGCCTAATTTTTTAGGTCTTTAGTTATAGTTTGTAAAAATAGTTTGACTATAATATAATATTTAAGTTATATGGAGGCTGACTTGAATCATACAGAAGAAAATTCTTTATCAGAAATAGCATACTCCTTAATCAAGGAACAGGGTTCTGCTGTTTCACTTAATGAACTTATTGACAAAATTTGCGCAATTCGCAATTTAGGCGAAGTTAGCGTAGATTTCAAAAATCAACTTTATTTTGACTTAATTTCATCTGGTCGCTTCGTTTATGTTGGCGACGGGCTTTTTGATTTAAAAGACAACAATTTGGAGTACTGGGATAAAGACGGCACTTTTTTTGCCAATGAAAGCAACGATGAAGACATTGAAATTAATGAAGATGAAGACGACATTGAATTTTCTGACTTTAATTTAGATGAGTTTGTGGCATCTGAACCAGATATTGAAGAAGATGAAGACGAGGAAGATGAAAAACCTGCAATGCAAGCAAGCAACGACCCAATTCCTGAACTAGATGATGAAGATGATGGCGACGCTTTAGTTGAAGAAGACATCGAAGATTACCTTGAAACTGGAAGCGATGAAGATGACGATAAATATGTTGACCCAGATTTGGATTTAGACGAATCAGATCAAGACGAAGATGAGTACAACAAATACATGGACGACTACGAAAATCTATACGAATAGGGAGGCAATTTTTGCATCCCTTTTTTATTTAGTTTAGGAAACCAAAAAAGAAGGAGTTTTTAAATATGAGCAATTTTATTTTTATTACAGGCGGAGTAATTTCTGGAATCGGCAAAGGAGTGACAGCAGCATCTATTGCCAGACTACTTAAAAGCACTGGGGTTTCGGTGTTTATGATTAAGATGGATCCCTACATCAATACTTTTCCTGGCATGATTGACCCCCTTCAACACGGAGAGGTATTTGTGGCAGCAGACGGAACTGAGGCAGATTTAGACCTAGGACACTACGAGCGTTTTACTGGTGTTAACTTAACTAAGCACTCTAGTATCACGATGGGCAAAATTTATAGAGAAATTCTGGAAAACGAAATGGCAGGCAAATACAGTGGTAAAACCATTCAAGTAATTCCACATGTTGTTGATACTATTAAAGCCAGACTAAAAACAGCCGCTGAGCAAAGTCAGGCTGACGTTATAATTTGTGAAATTGGCGGAACTGTTGGTGATATGGAGTCAGAGGCTTACTTGGAAGCAATTCGCCAACTTAGGTTTGACCTAGGCTATCGACGAACATATTACATCCACACCGCGCTGGTTCCATACCTTGAAGTTTCGCAAGAACTGAAAACCAAGCCAACTCAACATAGCGTAAAGACTTTGCGCAGTTTTGGAATTGATCCAGATGCCTTGATTTTAAGGTCAAAACGCGCTTTAGACTCAGAAACAGTTCAAAAAATATTTTTCTTTACCGACGTTAAACCGGATTCTGTGTTAGCCTGCCCTGATTTAGATGTGGTCTACAAGGTGGTGCCACTTTTGGCCGAAGGTAAACTGCATGAAAACATCTTAAAACATTTTGAACTAAAGGCAAAACCACTTAACTTAAAAACCTGGAACTCACTAATTAAAAAAGTAGAGTTAGCAAATACTGTTTTAAATGTCGGAGTAGTTGGTACTACTGACTTTAAAGAGGCTTATCTATCGCTTGTCGAGGCGATTAAACACTCTGGATATGCATATTCAGTTAAACCTAATTTTATCTGGTATACACAAGAAACAGATACTACTGAATTTTTAAAAAACATTGACCTAGTGGTAGTCTCTGGCCAAGACAATCAAAAATTTACCTCAAAACAAAAAGAGTTAATTTGCGAACTTAGCAGAAAAAAAATCCCAACATTGCTGATAAATTTAGGTTTTTGGCAAATGCTTGAAAGTTTAGATAAAACCACTGAGGTTGAAAATATTAAACTAGTTGGCAGCCGAGAAATTAAAATAAACGAATCAAACCCAGCGAGTAAGTATTTCAAAGAAAGCAAAATTAGCGCGCGTTTTCATTCATTTAAAGCGCCAACAAAAGCAATATCTAATCCTAACTTCATACCACTTGCTACTTTAGACGAAGTGCCAGTAGCATTTGCAAACCCTTGTCATTCTTTCTTTGTGTCTACGCTTTTTCACCCCGAGTTTAGTTCAAACCCGCTTTTTTCCCATCCTTTATTTGATGCTATAATTAAAGTAGCGCTTGAGCAAAAAAAGCACACAAATAAATAAATTTAAAAAAGGAAAATTTGCCCATGTTTGAAGAAATTAAAAGCATTATTAAAACAAACTTAAATATTGAAGATGAAAAAATCGTGCCTACTGCTAGATTAAAAGAAGATTTAGCAATAGACTCTATTGACGCAGTTGAAATAGTTTTGGCGTTTGAAGAAAAACACAACATCAGAGTTGATGAAACTAAACTAAGAGAAATCAAAACCATTGGCGACTTAGTCGCTTATTTTGAGACACTTAAAGCCGAGTCTTCAAAATAACCATAAAACCACATTACACTAGCCTCAATCTACTATTTTTTAGGACCATATTTTACTATGCAAAATAACTTTTTAGAATACGAAAAAAAATGGCAAAAAGTTTGGGAACAAGAACAAACTTTTGAAACTAAAGAAAGCGCTGTTAAACCTAAATACTTTATTTTAGACATGTTTCCCTATCCAACTGCGCTTGGTTTGCACGTTGGACATGTTGAAGGATATGTGGCTACTGATATTTTGGCTAGATACAAGAGAGCCAAAGGTTTTTCTGTGCTCCAAACTATGGGGTTTGATGCTTTTGGTTTGCCAACTGAACAGTTTGCAATTCAAAACAATGTACAACCCGAAGAAATTACTAAAATTAGCATCAATAACTTCAAGGCTCAATTAAACCGACTAGGGAAAGCTATTGACTGGCAAAAAAGCATATCTACTCACGACCCTGAGTTTTACCACTGGACTCAGTGGATTTTTAAGAAGCTGTATGAACACGACCTTGCTGAACTTAAAGACATTGAAGTGAATTTTTGTCCAGAACTCGGCACAGTTTTGGCAAACGACGAAATAACTGTGAAAAACGGGCTGATGGTCTCTGAACGCGGCAATTTTCCAGTGTATAAAAAAACCCTTAAGCAATGGGTTTTAAAAATTACTAAATACGCAGACAGGTTAATTAAAGACCTAGATTTAGTTGATTGGCCTGAAGAGGTCAAAGAAGCCCAACGCAATTGGATCGGCAAAAGCGAGGGAACTTTAATTGACTTTGAAGTGCTGGACACTAACGAAAAAATTACTTGCTTTACCACCAGAATTGACACAATTTACGGACTTTCTTATTTAGTGCTAGCGCCTGAACACCCACTTGCCTTAAAAATCGCAACTAAGGAAGAAAAAAGAGCAGTTGAAAACTACATTAAACTAGCCGCGCAAAAATCTGACTTAGACAGAGAAACCCAACATGAAAAAACAGGAGTTTTCACCGGTGCTTACGCAAAATGCCCAATTTCTGGACGCATTATTCCAGTATGGGTAGCAGACTACGTGTTTTTTAAATACGCAACTGGCGCTGTGATGGCCGTACCGGCACACGATGAGCGCGATTTTGAGTTTGCAAATAAGTTTGTGCTAGACATTTTAAAAATTATAGATGTTCCTGAAAACCAACTTCCCTACACCAAAGACGGGCTTCACATCAACTCACCATTAATTGATGGTCAAAACATAGAACAAGCAAAAAAAACTCTAAACCAACACTTAAAGAAAATCAAAGCAGGTTCAACTACTGTTAACTATCGTCTTCGCAACTGGGTGTTTTCACGCCAACGCTATTGGGGTGAACCTTTTCCACTTTACTTTGACGAACAGAAAAATGTGCACTTAATTGAAGATAAAGACCTACCTCTGGTTTTACCTAAACTAAACGAAATCAGACCTTCTGGCACTGGTGAAGGTCCACTTGCAAACTGCACTGAATGGACTCACTTTGAAAAAGACGGACAAGTCTACAGTTACGACACCAACACTATGCCACAAGTTGCTGGCAGTTCTTGGTACTACATTGCCTATATTTTAAAAACAGCCGCTGGTGTTGTTCCACTAAACTCAAAGGAAGCAAAAAAACTACTTGACAGTTGGTTGCCTGTAGACTTTTATGTTGGTGGCAAGGAGCATACAACAGGACACCTACTTTACGCGCGTTTTTGGAACAAGTTTTTATACGATTTAGGTCTGGTCTCTCAACCCGAGCCTTTTCAAAAACTTTTTAACCAAGGCATGATTTTGATGAACGGCCAGAAAATGTCTAAATCTAGAGGAAATGTCGTGAACCCTGACGAGATATTTGAGTCACACGGAGCAGATGCTCTTCGTCTATACGTGATGTTTATGGGGCCTCTGCAAATGGATAAAGACTGGTCTACCACAATGCTAGATGGTGCTAAGCGTTTCCTTGACCGTATTTGGCGAATGCATGAGTTTATCGCGCCCGCGCACAACGAAGGACTTGACTTTGTGTTAAACCAAACCATTTTAAAAGTTGAGCAAGGATACGAAACAATTTCTTTTAACACCGCAATTTCGCAAATGATGATTTTTGTCAACGAGGTCTACAAGCAACAGGCAATTTCTCAAGATCAATTTAGAACTTTCTTAAAGTTATTAAATCCAATTTGTCCGCACATCACCGAAGAGATGAACTTACAATTTTTAAACTCAAACTCTCAATTGGTTAACGAAGACTTTCCAGAAGTAGATCACTCTAAACTTGAAAACTCAACATTTGAACTAATTTTTCAAGTCAATGGCAAAATTCGCGGTAAAGAAGTCGTTGCCAAAACTATCACTGAAGTTGAAGCAAAACAAAAAGCATTGGCCTCAGACGGAGTGCAAAGAGCGATAAGTGGTTTAAACGTAATTAAAGTTATTTATATTAAAGAGAGATTAGTAAATATAGTTGCAAAATAACACCAAATAGACTGCAAAAGCAGTCTATTTTTATTT
>CAUUIC010000030.1:0-5495 GCA_963545125.1 uncultured Acholeplasmataceae bacterium | reverse complement strand
AGACCCAGAAGCAAACCCACGTGGCACAATTTCTTTCACTTTAAACTACGCTTTAAACTCAATTACTAAAACTGATGCAGACTCAGAAATCAAAGTTGCTGTTGACTTGCTTAAAGGAAAGATTTCAATTTCTATTCCAAAACATGGTCGAATTTACATAGATAACCGCGGAGTATACGTTGAGTTTGGGCCAAACAAACGCAAAAATGTGCAATATTTTGCGCACTCTGACTTAAAAGAACTAGCCCCACAAATTCGCGCAGCCCTTTCTAAATACTTACCTGGTGGTTTTGATCTAGACGAAATAATTTCTCAAGTTTTGGCTAACTTAACTGCGGATCAAGCAAGTGGCAACCTTTCTACTTCCTTTAAGTCAAAAGACGATCGTTTTACCATGACTTTAAACTCATATCAAAACGAAACTCCTTTTTTAGTGTCACCAGAAGACCAAAACGGCAAACAAATTAACCGTTTTAGCAAACCAGCCATTGAAAAACTGCTTAAAGTCCTTGAAAGCGGCAAATTTCAGGCAAGCGTTTCTTTTGCTGACTTTAATATTCAGTTAAATCTACTATACAAAGACAACACACTTTATTTAAACGCCAAAATTATGAAAGCAGGCCAAGTGCTTGCCGACATTTCTATCATCGGCAACCAAGTCTACGCTAAAGTAAGTGGCTACAATTTAAAGGCCAACGTCAAAGACTTTAGTGAACTCATGCACAAAGTTTTTGAAATGTCTCGACTAAAAGGCGAAATTGGTGGTTTTAACTTAAGTAACTTTGGCATTGATTTATCTGAACTTAACCTAGACTTCACCAATCCTTTTGCAACTATTCAAAGTATTGTTAAAACCATTGACAAAATGCCACTGGTTAAATCTTTAATTAAGTCACTTGAATTTGAGTTAAATTACCCAACCGTAGATGAAGCCAAACTACTTACCTTTAAACTAACTGCGTTTAACTTTAACATCACAGGTTATCTTGATGCAGACCCTCAGTTTAACGCAAACATTTTTGAGATTAACGAAAACGACTACATTGACCTTCCACTTGCTGACCTTAACTCAAAAACCGAAGTTGAGCCTGGCGCTAAACTACCACTAGACATTTCTGAGGCGAACAAAATCAAAGAACGCGTGATGACTAAACCTCACAGCATTACTGGTAGCGCCGAGATTAACGGAGTTCAACTAACTATTCACAAAGGCTATGTTTCTTTTAACAACAACTTCCAGGATGTCGAAGCAGTTCTGTACGCCGAGGCTAAGTTTAAAGACTTAGTTTATAGTTTTGAGCTGTACTTTGCTAAAAACACAGTTTATTTAAAATCAACGAAACTAAACGCTAAAGTTTCAATTCAAGAAATTGGCAGTTTGATTGCTAAAATCACTGAACTTATCAAGAGTCAAGGTGAAATTAACTTCAACAACTTCCAACTGCAAAACAATCTAAACTCAAACATACAAGCGCTAATTTCTAAGTTTGTCATTCAGTCGCTTACTATCGCCAAAGAAGAAATTACGCTGGCGGCTAAATACGCAGAATATGAAGGCAGAATTTACTTTAACCGCAAAACTAAAGCAATTAACTTAACTATTTCAAACTTTAATCTACACTTGACTTTAACTCCAACTGAATTTAGTGAAGTTGGCGAAAGAGCAGACGCTAAAATCACTGAGTTGATGAAAAACTCAAATGTGTTAACTGCCAACGATATTTTGAAAATTGCTGAACTTTACTCAACTCGCTATTCGCTTGAAGATGTTAACTACTCACTTCCAAAAGAACTTGCAGAAAAATATCTAGGTAAAGACGCAAAACTAGACTTAAGTGTTAAAAACACCCAAGTTGACTTAACTTCAAAACATCTGCTTAAAGCAGACTTAGGTGTGAAGTTCACGCACCCTCAACTTGGAAGTCCTATTAACCTAAACTTTGAACTACACATTCAAGATAAACAAATTTACCTGCTTTCAAAAGAATACCCAACTCTTAACTTAAAAGTCGCCTACAGCGAAATTTCGGCGATTATTGCGGCAATTCAAAAAGCTATTGAAAAAGCCAGTGGTATCTCTATAAGCACAAACCTTAAAAACTCAAGTCAAACTTATTTAGCGCCAAAACTAGAGTTTACAAAAATCTTAGATGCGCTAAATATCTCAAGAGATGGTCTAGACTTTGACTTAAAGAAAGCATTTGGAATTGAGCAAATCACCAATGTTTCGCTACGTTTTAAATTCCAGGAAAAAGCGCTTTCGCTTTCTGCAAGCCCACTTAATTTAAACTTAACTTTAAAGAAAACTGACAAGAAACTTAACTTATATCAACCAAGTGCGTCAACTCAGTTTTTAGGCCGTGAATTTTTTGAAAAAACCGCAGACCTTGTGTCAACAGGCTACTCAGTAAACGGTGAGTTTAACTATCCAGTTAATGGTGAAAACCTAAAAGTAGAAATCAAAGGTGCTCTAAACTTTGCGCGTAAAACCATTTTAGACCTTGAGTTAAAACTAATTTTCAAAGATATCCAACAAACCTTTCGTCTACTTTATGACAAAGAGTTTTTCTATCTACAAAACGAAAAAGTTAACTTAAAATTAAGCCTGCAAGACATACAAGCGCTAATTTCAGAAGGCCAAAAACTAAAAGATATGTTTTCAGGAATTACAATAGGACTGACTCAAGACTTAATTAAAGCCGTAGTTGCAGGTACTTTTGAGTTTAGTCAAACTAGCATTGTGGCTAAATTTACAGAAGGTATACTTAAAAACCTAGAAGTCAAAGCAGATTTGACTGCCAAAGCTCTTAAAGTTAAATATGGTAGTATGCTTGACTTAACTTTAACTAAACAAGAAGACATAGAAACTAAAGGTGTACCTGAAGGCATAGACTGGCTAGACCGTTCTTTTGTTGACAAAGTTTTTGATATGTTTTCGTCAACCTATGAGCTTAAAGCCACAACTACTGACAACGCTAAATTTAAAGGAGAACTAAGCGGAAACGTTGATCTTAAATCTAAGGTTAATTTTGCGGGTTCTGGTAAAGTTGAGTTCAAAATTGGCGAAAAATCTTACTTCCTTGAACTTAATAACTTATACATTTCTGAGCGCACTCTGTATGCTTTAACTCAAAAACTAAACTTAAAAATACCGTTTGCCGAAATTAGCCGTCTGCAGACAGAAATTCAAAAAATATTTGCTGACTTAAAACCCCTACTTGGACTTTCAAGTAAAGCAGATTTAATTAAGTACTTGTCTGTCTACACAGACCTAATTGACTCACTTACTTTTACTAAAGATAAAATTACGCTTTCTAACTTCACGATTAGCGGAATTAAGTTATCTGTAGAAATTGACCTTAACAAAAAAGAAATTAGGCTAACTCTGCCAGATTTAGGGCTACGCGCTACTTTAACTAAGTCAACAAAACAAAACACAGGTGTAGTTCCAGCAGTTCAATACGCAGACACCGAGACAATCTTAAACTTACTTAAACTATATGCACAAACCTACGAAATTGACGGCAAGGCTGAAAGTTGCGAAATTGGTGCTGACTTTTCTGGTAAATTATCTCTTAAAGGTGAAGTTCTGGCAAAACTAGATACTTACCTGAAATTCAAAGACAAATACCTGAAAGCCACAGTTTACTACGATAAAAAATATCTATATTTTGAAACCGAAAAACTGAAGTTTAAACTTTCAGTTGAAGAACTGACCCAAATTATTAAAAAAGCACCAGACTTACTAAAACTAGCGAATGCTGAAAACATCTTTAATCTACTAACTCAGTTTTCTTTAACTAATAGTGAACTAAATGTAGGATATGGTGATTTAAATGTTCGCGCTAACTTCCTGGACCGCAAGGCCGACATAACTTATAAAAACTTAGTTCAGGCTACTATTACTCCAACAGTAACTGAAGACCTAGGCTCAGTGCCTGCATATGAATGGAAAACATATCAAGACATTCTGAATTTATTTACAAACGTTGAAAAAATCAAGTCTATGTTAAAAGCTCCGCAAAAAACCTTTAACTTCGCAGGTACCTTTGAACTAAACGGCAAGGCCTTAGAAGTTTCAAAAGGTTCACTTACCATCAATTCAAAAGGCAACACTTTTGACCTAGACGTGAACTTTGAGGCAAAATACGACGGTAAAGACTACAAAGGTAGAATTACTTTCTTAAATGGCTACATTTACCTTGATATCAACGGACTTCGCGTCAAAATTAGTCAAGAGGAGTTTATTCGCTCAGGATACCGTTTAATTGGTACTTTTGGTGGCAGCGCCGAGGCTCTTGAAAAAGCCCTTAAGTATTTCAATAACCCAGAAAACTTAAAAGAAATTCTTGGACTTAACATCGCATCTAGACTAACCTACTTAAACTCACCTATCTACAGTCGTTTCCAAAGAGGACTAACAAAACCCGAAAACGCCACTGACTTATTTGAAATCTTAACTGAAGTTGACTTTACTAAAACTAATGTCCACGCGAGCGTTAATTACGGTGAAATTAGCGGTACTTTTGACGTTGAGTTTACAGACGTTCGTTTTGCTAAACTACAAATCGCCAATGCTCAACTTAAGGCAAACAAGATTGAACAGGCTGTGTTTGAACAAACCGACTACACAGAAATTACTGCGCCAAACGAAGCGGATTTCACAGAAAAAGAGTTTAAACACTTTGATACTTTTGTAGACGCTGTGATGAACACCATTGACAAGAAGCAATATCACATTAAAGGTCAAATAACTTCAAATAAAGTATTTGGAATTGGTATTGCTATTAAAAATGTTGACCTTAAACTAAACTTTGCCAGTCAAACAGGCACTGAGGTTGAACTCACTTTTGACATGGAACACACTGGTCGCGATGTTCCATCCGAAGGTAGACAACAGGTAAATAAAGGAAAAATTTCTGTACATTTTTACATGAAAAACGGCCGCGGCTATTTAAGAACCAAAACAAGAGAAGTCACAGGATTTACAGGATTTTTAAATCCTAAGCCAAAATTTGGTCCTGAAGTAACTAAATATTATGAGTTTACTGAGGCTGAAATGAAGGCTAACTTATTTGCTTATATCTTAACGATGATTTACGCAGATGAACAACTATGGAATGGTCAAACAAAGCCAACCCCTGTCAGAAGACTAAATAGAGAAAAATTAGTTAAACGTGGTCCGCTTGATAATTTAGACATAGCTAAATTAATTAAAAAGATAGTTGTTGGCAAAACAGAATCTTCAAATAGTTATGATTACGAATTTACTATTGATAAAGATATTGTTAAAGGTAAATTACCTGCACCACTTATGATGAGTGATATTGTTGTTAAACTAATTACTATGCCTGAAGACGATAAACAATATTTACGTAAGCTTAAGATAAATACTACTCTTTCTGCAGTTCTTTTATTTGGAATTGCTGTTGAATTTAGAATTGTTGCTGAATTTGAAATGGTTGCAATGGGTGCAGATGTACCTGCAATTAACT
>CAUUIC010000029.1:0-5536 GCA_963545125.1 uncultured Acholeplasmataceae bacterium | reverse complement strand
ATGCAGCTTTAAGTGCATCTTGGATTTTTTCTTGTTTAAGTAGTTCTTGAACTGCTAAAACTGCTTTATTTAAAGCACTTTGCGCTGCTTTAAAATTAGCAATTTCTACATCAATTTTGCTTTGTTCAACTGCTTTGCCTGCGCTAATTTGGTCTTTTAAGTTACCTAGTTTACTTTGGCTTAACTTTAAAGCGTAGATGTTTTTACCAAGTTCAACAAAACTTGGGAAAAGCGTAGCAACTTCCTGCCAAGCACCTAGGTTTGGCAGTTTTGGAAATAAGGCTTGTACTTGTTTTAAAAGCAAGTCAATTGATTTTTGGTTAAGTTCGCTTTTAATAAAGTCAATTACTTGTTTTTTATATGCTTGGTCTTCTTTGCCGTCTTTTTTGAAAACGAAATTATCTTCAATTAGTTTAGCAATACCGTCGGCTGTTAGTAGACTAAGTAGTTTTGAGAAATCAAAATTTTGCAGTTTAGGTACAGGTTGTTTTAAGGCTTTTTGAATTGTGTTGTAAAGGTCAATGTAGTTTTCAAGAATTCCTGGGTTTTCTAAAGTTAATTTTTCAGGGAAAACAAACTCGCCTTTTTCGTTTTTAAATTGAGAAATAAGTTTGCCAAATATACCATCACTTGGAAGTTCACCATCTTTGATTTTATCAAGGCCAAGTTTAGACATTTGGCTTTCAATTAACTTAATAATAGTGCTAAGGACCGGGATTTTCTCGTAAATTTCTTTGGCTTTAGCGGTAAACTCTGCTTTTTTTAAAGTTTCTTCAAGTTGTTGATATTGAACAAGTTTTGCAGAATCTAATTTAGCAACAGTAAATAAAAAAGTGTGTGTAAGTTCACCAGCAGTAGCAGTTAACTCAACTTCAACGTCTTTGATTTGACGGTAAACTTGAACTTCAAGACCTGCTAACTTAGCGGCTTCTTTGCCTTTAGTGATTTCGTAGCTGATTTCAGTGTCGCCTAACTTAGCGGGTAGTGTGAAGTTTTTATCAACTCTGCCACTTGGCACCGCAAGTTTAGATAAATCTAGAGTATCTGCTGGTTTTTGTGGTTCTTTTTTACAAGACGCCACCAAAAAAGCAGATAAAACTAGGGTAATTAAAAATAATAATTTTTTCATAATTTTGCTCTCCTTTATTGTTTTAAGGTAGGTTAATTTGTGATTTGTGTTCACCAATATTATACATCAGCCGGATTTTGGACAGAGTCTGCTTTTTCAATATAGCGGCATTTTGGAAAACCTGTGCAACCTTTAAAGAAACCATATACAGATTTTCTTAAAATTAGCGGCTTTTCGCATTTTGCGCAAGGCTCGTCGAAAATTTGAGCGAACTTTTTAGACGGCATTTTAACCTCAGCGACTGCCAAAGTTTCCATAAACTCGCGATAGAATTTTGCTAAAAACTCAACTTTGTCAATGTCGGCGTGTGCGATTTCATCCAGCTCTGTCTCCATTTTAGAAGTATAGGCAGGATCCATTAGTTTAACAAAGTACTCGTCAAAAGAAGAGACTAAATCAAAGGCTAGGTCGGTTGGAATAAACTGACGTTTTTCAACGTTAATGTAAACACGACTTTTTAGAGTTTCAATAATTTGGGCGTAGGTAGAAGGACGGCCAATTCCGAGTTCTTCCATTTTTTTAATTAAAGACCCTTCGTTGTACCTAGCTGGCGGCTGGGTTTGTTTTTCTTCAATTGCTAGTTTTGCGGCAATTTCTTGACCTAACTCAAAAATAGGTAAGACTTTGTCTTCAATTTTTTCGTCAAGCACGCGGTGTCCTTTAAACTGACACACGCTCTCGTGTGCCTGAAATAAATGTCCGTTTTTCGCTAAAGTCACAGTTTTATTTTTAAAAACAGCAGCAGCTAAATTAGCAGCCAGTGCTCGGTTGTAAATTAGCGTGTAGATTTTAAGTTGATCAGGCGTTAAAAAATTAGCCATGGCAGTAGGGGTATTGTAAACCGAAACCGGGCGAATTGCTTCGTGTGCGTCTTGCGCAGCAGCCTGATTTTTCTTAACAGGATACACACCTAGATACTCAGTTCCGTAAGTTTTTTCAATGTAGTCTTTAGCCTCTTGAATAAAATCTCCAGACACTCTGGTTGAGTCTGTTCGCATGTAGGTAATTAAACCGGTTAGTCCAGTATTAGTTTCCACACCTTCATATAAACTTTGTGCAACCTGCATGGCTTTTTTGGCCGACCAACCTAATTTATTTGCAACTTCTTGTTGAAAAGAAGAGGTGGTGTGTGCTGGTTTTGGATAAGTTTTAGTCTCACTTTCCTGAATGTCTTTAACTAAATAAAGCGGAGTGGCTTCTCGCTCTACTTTTTCTTTAATTTCTTTAGTAACTTCGTGTTTTTTAACAGAAATATAGGGAGCCTCAAAACCCTTTCCTACTAACTTTAAGTCAAAGTAGGTTTCTGGAACAAACGCTTTAATTTCTTTTTCGCGAAGTACAATTAGTTTCAAGACCACAGTCTGCACACGGCCGGCTGACTTGCCACCAATTTTTTGTCTGGCAAGTTTAGATAGTTTAAAGCCAATAATTCGGTCAACCATGCGCCTAGATTCTTGTGAGTCTACTAGTTTCATGTCAATTTGTCTAGGCTCATCTAAAGCCTTTTTAACCGCAGACTTAGTGATTTCGTTAAAAACTATACGAATTGGCTCTAGTTTATCTAGATCTAAAACTTCGGCTAAATGCCAAGCGATACTTTCACCTTCTCGGTCGGGGTCGGATGCTAAATAAACTTTTGCATCCTTGGCTGCTTTTTTTAAATCTGCAACAATTTTTCTAGATTTAGTAATCAAAGTGTAGAGTGGCTCAAAATTATTTTCAATGCCAATGCCAAGCCCACCTGGCCCTGCGATTTTTAAATCGCGGATGTGTCCTTTTGAAGAAAGTACTTGAAAGTTATCGGCTAAATAGCCAGAAATTGTTTTTGCTTTAGTTGGGGATTCAACAATAATTAAGTCTTTCATTTAAAAACCTCTAAAACAAATAATAACACAATCACTCTTGAATGCTTGGTAAATCAAAATAAAGTTTGCCAATTTTACCGTTTTGAATATCTTTAATTAAAAAAATATATACTCGCTCGTAATTCGGCTCTTTTCCTTTAAGTACAGCACCGGTTTTTATGCAAAGCGAATCAAGCAGTTCAATTACGCTTTTAGTTTCGTCAACCCCGTATTTATTTTTAAGCAGGCCGGGAAAATATTTAGTTATGTATTTAAGTGCGTAGATGCAAATCTCGTCCAGTGGCAAAATTTCTTTAGGAATAGAACCAAGCAGCGCTAAGTTTAAAGCCGAGTTTTGCTCAAGTTTTGGCCAAAGCAAACCAGGGGTATCAAATAAATCAAACTCAGGGTTTAGACGGTAAAGCGTAATTAGTCTAGTGACACCTGCTTTGTTTTCTACATTTGCAACTTTTTTTAAAGAAAAACGGTTGACTAAACTAGACTTGCCAACATTAGGACTACCTGCAATTAGTGCAGTTATTTTGTTATTCAAAATTCCTCTTTTCACGCGTTTTTCAAAAATAGAAGGAGCTACAGTTTTTTTAATAAAGTTATGAAGACCGCTAATTCCCGAGCCAGTCAGTCCGTTTACTTTAAAAGAAAAGTAACCTTTTTCTTTTAAAGCGGATATTGTTTTTTCTAAATGTTTATTTTCAACCAAATCTGTTTTGTTTAACAAAAAAACGACTGGTTTGTTTTGAAAAACTTGAATGAGTTTCGGATTGATTGACGAAAAAGGCATTCTGGCGTCTAGAATGTGAATTAAGATATTAATGTTTTTCTGAATTTTTTCAATTTCACGAAAAGCCGCTGCCATGTGGCCGGGATACCAGTTGATTTCCACTAAATCACCTCGCCAATGATTTTTTGTACAAATAAAGTACCTGTTCTTGAGTCTTGAGAATTTCTAAAGTTATCACCAAAAAATAAGTAAGTGTTTGGCTTTACTCGGTATTTACTTGGCTCATTTGTTTTATTTAAAGTATATTTCTGCATATTATTGATTTCGAAGTCGCTAAACCTGATAAAGCCAAGTGGTGTGACTACTTTATTTTCTACTTTTAGGTCATAATTAGAAATTTCTACAGTGTCTCCAGGCAAAGCGTAGATTCTTTTGATTACGTTAACGTTCTGGCCGTTGTTTGTTTTGACCGAAAGTACGTAAACTTTACCGCGAACTGGTTGTATTCGAAAGGTTTTAATTGCTAATAACTGACCGTTTTCATAAGTCGGTCGCATTGATGTGCCTGCTACTCTAACTAAAGAAAATAAAATAACAGACAGCAGTAAAATTAAAAAAGCAATCGCCATAAAAACAGGTTCAAGTGCTTTTCTTATCCTTTGATACTTAGATAAGTTTAAAGTATTAAAGTAAGTTTTATTCTTAATTTCTTTGATTTGAAAATAAATATTCTTTGCACAATACGGAAAGAAAAAAATAAGAAAAACTACACCAACTATAAATTGTGAATTGGTGTAATTTTGTTTAATTAAAAACAAAGTAAGTAAGGTAAGCGGTAGCACAAATAAAGAAACTAAATTCATGTAAGCAAATAGTTTATGTCTGTAAGTTGCTTTAATTGGGCTAGGCAGAGTATGTTTGATCTCCATAAGTTAAATTAAAAGTTTTTTAAAATTTCTTCAAGTCTAACTGAGTTAACTTGAACTTTAGATGGTTTATTTGGACCTTCTGCTGGCGCGCAAATTCCGAAGCGCACAAAATCAGCGACGTATTTTTGAGCAGCGTTAAAACCTACTGCAAAATTTCTTTGAATGGCGTTAATTGACGCACTTTGTTCTTTGACTACAAACCTTGCAATTTCTTTAAAAAATGGACCTATTTCAGTAGTTTGTTTTGTGCCAAAGTTACTTGCTAGTTTATCTGAACTAATTTCTGGCTCTTGTCTGGCGTAGTTAGTTTTAATGTAGTCAATTGCTGAAAACAACTCATCGTCGGAAATATAGGCACCTTGCAGACGAACAACGTTATCAAGTTCTTTGAAAAGCATATCACCGCGGCCAAGCAAACGCTCACAACCAGTTTCGTCAATTATGGTAGATGAGTCTGTGTGAGTTGCGACTTTAAAGCCAATTCTGGTCGGAATATTTGCCTTAATTGTACCTTTTATGACATCTGTGGTTGGACGTTGAGTAGCCACAATTAAGTGAATTCCGGCTGCTCTGGCTTTTTGGGTCAGTCTTTGGATTTTAGCCTCAACTTCTTGGCCGTATTGCACAATTAGCTCCGCTAATTCCTCAATAACTATGACAATATATGGCATTTTGTCGCCAAAAACTGTCTTGTTTTCCACGCGCGCGTTGTAGTTTTCGATGTTTTTGCATTTAGCCTCGTCCCAAAATACTTTAAAACGACGATCCATTTCGCTAATTGCCCAACTTAAAACAGCAGTTGCTTTTTTAGGGTCGGTGATTACTTTGGTAAGTAAGTGAGGCAATCCCTCATAAGGCTTGAGTTCTACAACTTTTGGATCAATTAAAATTA
>CAUUIC010000028.1:0-5578 GCA_963545125.1 uncultured Acholeplasmataceae bacterium | reverse complement strand
AACTTCCGTGGTATGAAAATTACTCAAGTTTTTGGCAAGCAGGCTAAGAAAAACGCAGAATTTCAGCAGCAAGAACGCAAATTATTGAAGGCTAATTTAAAAATTATGTTGATGCACAATTTTTTAAGACCAGTAATTTTCGGGGTTTCAACATTAGCCAGATGCTACTTGTTTTACGTCGCTTTTAATTTAATTTTAAAGGGAGTAATTTCTGACATTTATATAGTTCCACCGTTTTATATCTTAATTGAAACCTTTTTCCATCCTATTTTGTGGTTTTCAGAGCAGTTTGTAGATGTTCAGTCTACGCTTGTTGCTTCAAGTAAAATCAACAAAATTTTAAAAACTGAGCCAGAAATTAAAGAAAACGCAGAGCAGGGTGGATTGTTGACAGAGGTTAAGAAATTTGATATTGAGTTTAAAGATGTTTGGTTTGAATACACTTTAAACGAAACCGTGCTAAAAGGCATTAATTTTCAAATAGAAAGTGGAAAAACTTACTCGTTTGTTGGCAAAACAGGATCTGGAAAAACCACAATCTTAAATTTACTTACTCGTCAATTTGATATCAAACAAGGCCAAATTTTAATAGACAAAAAAGATATATCTGCTTATTCCCTTACAGCACTTCGCTCAAAAATCGGGGTAATGCAACAAGACGTTTATTTATTTAACGATACAATTTTTGCCAATATTACTTTAAATAACCCGGAAATTACTAGAGAAAAAGTTTTAAAAACCCTAGACTTTTTGGGATGCCACGACTTAATTTTGAGATACAAAAAAGGACTTGACCATGTTTTGGAAGAAAATGGCAAAAACTTATCTGCAGGTGAACGCCAACTAATTTCTTTTGCTCGCACAATTTGCAAAGACCCACTTTTGATTTTGCTTGACGAAGCGACTGCCAATATCGACACTAAAACCGAGTCTATCATTCAAAGTTCTTTAGATAAAATTAAAGGTAAATACACACTGATAGTGGTTGCCCACAGGCTTTCTACAATCCAAAACAGCCACTGCATATTTGTTTTAAAAAATGGTAAAATTAAAGAAAGTGGCACACACCAAGAATTGCTTTTAAAGCAAGGTGAGTACTACAATTACTATCCTAAAAATTAGTTTAATTAACTAACTTACTTACAAATTCACACACATAGAGGTACTTTATTTATGTTTTTAAAAAAATTATTCGACCCTTCCAGAAAACTGCTTAAAAAAGCAAAAAACATCGCCAAAAAAGTCTTGGCGCCAGAATCTGAATATAAGACTTTAAAAGATGAAGACTTTCCACGCATCACCAACGAATACAAAGCCCTGTTAAGGGAAGGTAAAACCACATTAGAGGAATTAGTCGTTCCTGTTTTTGCTTTAGTTAGAGAAGCAGCCACTCGAGTAACTGGCCTTACTCCTTTTTTTGTGCAAATCGCTGGTGCCTACATTATTCACGGTGGCAATATCGCTGAGATGAAAACCGGTGAAGGAAAAACTTTAACGGCGGTAATGCCGGCTTATTTAAACGCTTTAACTGAGCAGGGTGTACACATTGTAACTGTTAACGAATACCTAGCAACCCGCGAGGCTAAAGGTGAAATTGGCAAACTTTTTGAGTTTTTAGGCTTAACCGTTGGTCTTAACTTATCGCAAATGGAGTCTAGTGAAAAACAAGCAGCTTATGATTGCGATATTTTATATTCAACTAATTCAGAATTAGGTTTTGATTACTTGCGCGACAACATTTCACTTTATAAAGAAGATTTAGTTGGCAAAAGAGGACTTAATTTCGCAATCATTGACGAGGTTGACTCAATTTTAATAGACGAGGCTAGAACTCCTTTAATTATTTCCGGTGGTGCTAAAGACGACACAGCGCTATATAAACGAGCAGATGCTTTTGCTAAATCTTTAAATGATGAAGACTACATTATTGACATTGAAGACAAAGCCGTTGAACTTTCTGAAAGCGGTATGTCTAAGGGTGAACGTTATTTTGGTGTAACTAACTTATACGATATCACTCAAGTTTCACTACTGCACCGCATTAACAACGCAATGCGTGCTAACTATATTATGGCCAGAGACAAAGACTACGTGGTTGCTGACAACAAAGTACTGATAGTTGATCAGTTCACTGGACGTATTTTAGATGGCCGTCAGTTTTCAGAAGGTCTACACCAAGCGCTTGAGGCTAAAGAAAACGTTAAAATAAAGCAAGAAACCGTAACGGTTGCAACTATAACTTATCAAAATTTCTTTAGAATGTATAAAAAACTAGCCGGAATGACTGGTACTGCTAAAACTGAAGAAGAAGAGTTTAAAGAAATTTATAACATGTTAGTCGTGGAAGTCCCAACTAACGTAAAGGTTGAGCGAATTGATGCAACTGACTTGTTGTTTGCATCTGCTTCAGATAAGTTTAAAGCCTTACTTGACGAAGTGCAAGAGCGACACGAAAAAGGTCAACCTATTTTGATTGGCACAATCGCGGTTGAAACCTCTGAGTATTTATCTCAACTTTTAACTAGACGTGGAATTAAACACGAAGTCTTAAACGCCAAGCAACACGAACGCGAGGCTGAAATTATTAAAAACGCAGGGCTAGTTGGCGCTGTTACTATCGCAACCAACATGGCTGGTCGTGGTACCGACATTAAGTTAGGGCCTGGCGTTAAAGAACTGGGTGGACTTGCAGTAATTGGTAGCGAAAGACATGAGTCTCGCCGTATTGACAATCAGCTTCGAGGTAGATCTGGCCGGCAAGGCGATCCTGGCTACTCTCGTTTCTACATTTCTGCAGACGACGAACTGCTGCAAAGATTTTCATCTGAAACTTTTAAAAACCGAGTTGCCTATATGCAAGGTCTGCAACAAGATAAAAACTCAGATTCTGAATACATGCCACCAATTGAGTCAAAGATGTTTTCATACATGGTAACCAATGCCCAGAAAAAAGTAGAAGGTATGAACTGCGACTCTCGCAAAAACGTCTTGAAATACGACGACGTCATGCGTATTCAAAGAGAAACGATTTACGCTGAGCGCGAGGCTGTGATTAAAAACCAAGATGTACAAGATTTGGCTTACAAGATTTTAATTCAATACTTAAAAGACATTACTTTTGATCGTCTATACGGCCAAAAGAAAGGTCAACTAAACACTACTCCTCTGTTTAAATATTTAGACGGTAACATCTTTAAGTTAAATGCTATCAATTTTGACACTTTAAAACAAAAACAGTCTATAACAGAAATTGAAAAATATTTACAAGAACTTGCAGACAAAGAAATTCAAGACAAGATTGAAAAATCTTCAGTTGAAGAGTACAACGAGTTTTTAAAAGTGATAATTTTAAGAACTATAGATACTTATTGGATGGAACATATTGACCGCATGCAAGGGCTTAGACAGGCGGTTTCACTGCAAGGCTATGCTCAGCAAAATCCAGTAATAGTTTATCAAAATGAAGGTAAACGCATGTTTCTAGAGATGCTTGACCAAATTAACGAAATGATTTCTAGATACATTTTAAGAGCTGTTGTTGAAAGAAACTCAGAACGCGAAGAGGTTGTTAAAAACGCCCAAACTAATCAAGCAACTGACTACAAAGGACCACAAAAACAACCTAAAGCCTCTAAGAAAAAGAAACCGTGGCAATAGAAAATCGCGAACTTAAAGGTAGACTTGTTTGCCTAGAAAGTAAGTTAAAAAAACTTTCTAAAACCATACAGCCAACTGAACTTAAAAACCGAATTCAGGAACTTAAAGCAGTAGTTGAAGGCGTTGATTTTTGGCAGAACCAAAACAACGCCAAAGTTGTTTTAAAGCAACTTGCAGAACTAGAAAGTAAGTTAAAGACTTTTAACTTACTTAACTCTAAATTAAATGACTTAGTTGAACTTACAGAATTGGCGGATTTAGAGACAGGCGAAGAAATAGAAAAAGAACTTAGTATTTTAGATAAAGAGATTGTAGACTTTGAAGTTTTAACTTTTTTAAACGAAGAGTACGATGACTCAAATTGTATTTTAGAAATTCACCAAGGAAGCGGTGGAACTGAGTCTAATGACTGGGTTGAAATGCTTTTTAATATGTATCTAAAATACGCCAAAATAGCCGGCTTTAAAACAACTATCTTAGACCTACAAAAAGGCGATACAACGGGATTTAAGGCAATTTCTGTAAAAATTTCTGGAACTAATTCCTATGGCTTTTTAAAAGGAGAAAGTGGAGTTCACCGTTTAGTTAGAATCTCTCCGTTTGATGCAAACAAACGCAGACACACAACCTTTGCTTCAGTCTTAGTTACCCCGGAAATTGAGCAAAATTACGATCTTGAAATTGCGAAAAGCGACCTAAAAATCGATGTTTTTCGCTCATCTGGTGCAGGCGGACAGTCTGTAAACACGACAGACTCAGCAGTCAGAGTTACTTATCTTCCATTAAACTTAGTAGTAACTTGCCAGAATGAGCGCTCACAAATTCAAAACCGAGAAACGGCCATAGCCATTTTAAAAGGTAAACTAATTGCCGCTAAAATAGCCCAACAAGCCGAAAATATACAAAAACTGCAAGGCGAAAAACTGCAGGCTACTTGGGGTAGTCAAATCAGAAGTTATGTACTTTATCCCTATAAGTTAGTCAAAGACCTGCGCACTAATTTTGAAACCGCAAAGGCTGACGAAGTTTTAAACGGCGAAATTTCTGCATTTTTAAAGGAGTATTTGAAATATAGAAAAAGATGAAATTCTATCAAACCACCTCACAATTTAGAGTTTTAATGCAAAGACTATTTACCCGTCAAAACTTAAAAGAACTTTTTTTTGTAGTTTTGGGTACTTTTATCACGGCTTTGCCAATTTACTTTATCTACAATCCTTTAAAGTTAGTGTCAGGTGGAGTTGGTGGAGTTGGTATTGTAATTGAGTCTTTGACTAAAGGAGTTTTTAAAACTTCTTATACTTTTTGGATAGGCAACACGTTTGCCTTAATTTTAGCGTTAGTTGTTTTTGGTAAGTTTTACTTCTTTAAAACAATTGTAGGCTCACTTACTCTTCCTTTATTTATTTTAATTTTTGAGCTGACCGTCTCTCCAACTTACTTTGTTGAAAAACTGTTTTTCTCAATTGACAAAAAAACTCTTATCACCGTAAACAATGAAATTAACGTCTCACAACTACCGACTTCTATAATTTTAATTTGCGTTGCGCTTGGTGCTTTTTTAACAGCATTTGGTCTCTATATTGTCTTTAGAAACAACGGGTCAACCGGAGGTTTCGACGTTATTCAAAAAGTAGCGCACAAATACGCACGTGTTCCATATTCTGTGGCAATTTACGCAACCGACGGAATAATTGCGCTTTCTTCTATATTGACCGGAGTAACTAGACTCTACATTGGTTTCTTTGGTTTCTTTACAATATTTTTAATTGGCTACTTGATTGACTTCTTTTCTTTTAGAGCCAAAAAAGCGTTTACTGCCTACATAATTTCTGAAAACTCAAAAGCCTTGGAAGCCGCTATCTTTAAACGTTTCTCTCGCACCTATACCTTAATTCCGGTTAAAGGTGGGTATTCTGGT
>CAUUIC010000027.1:0-5672 GCA_963545125.1 uncultured Acholeplasmataceae bacterium | reverse complement strand
AGTTCTATTTCCAATAATTTAGTTTTTCAAAAAGGTTATGAGTTATTTAAAGCAGAACACAAAGAATTGTTTTCTAAATTTTCACCTTGTCAAATTCACGGTGATTTTCAGGCTGACAATATTTTGGTTGACAAATATTTAGCAAAACCTTTAATTTCTGATTTTGAGTTTACTAGAACAGGATATTCAATTGAAGATATCGCTAGTTTTTCAGGGCTTAGTTTAACTAAAATTAAGGAAGTTTTTACGCTTTATTTTGAAAAAGAACCGTCAAAAACAGAAATTAAGGCTGTTTTATTTGCTCGCCTTTTTCAGATGCTTTTTTGGAATGCAGTGGCTAATTTTAAAAAAGATAGTGAAAACGCAGATTTGTTTAATTTAAATTGGCGAGAAATTGAGAGCTATTTAAATAACGAAGTTAAAAATACAATTGCGGCAATTGAGGACTTGAAATGAATATAGAGAAATTACTGCAACTTGAACGCACAGTAGACACAGTTTATATCATTAAGTCTTTTTTAGATAAAAACACAATTTCTTTGCAAGACTATCGTCGTGCAGTTTTTTTCATGCAAGAAATACTTTTAGAAAACCACAAATACAAAGAGGCCATCGAAGTTTCAAACTCCGTGTGGCCAAAGTTCAAAGAAGCCGAAGAAAAAGAATACCTGCTTTTTTTAACTAATTGGTTTTGGGCTTATTTAAGAAGTGGCAGCGCCGTAAACGCACGCGAGATTTTTTTAAAAATTAAAGAAAAATACGGCTACAAAGTTGACTTTGATTTAGTTTATCTAGAGATAAACTTACTTAAACTAGAACAAAAGTTTGACGCAGATAAAGTAATTTCGGAGCTAAAAAAACCAGATTTACCAGAAACCTACGCTAGATACTATTTAAAAGAACTAGTTTCGTTTTTTGTTAGTCAAAACAAATTAGACCTAGCCTATGACTATTTAAATCAAGCCAACTCCAGATTTGAAGAGCGTGGCTTTGAGCAAGAGCTTAAATTGCTATTCGCCCTTGGTTGGGTTGATGAGTTAAAACAAGTTTTAAAAGACTGCAAAGGTATGAGCCAATATAAAGTAATATCACAAGTTTACCACTATTGTATTGCAGTTAGTGAACAAAACAACCACCGCGCTGATATTATTCAGTCAGAATACGAAAAAGACATTTTAAAGTTAGCAGACAATGACTTAATTTTAATGTTTCTAGAAGCACAACTTAAGTTTTTTAAAGCAAACTCACAACGCAACAACGAAGAAAAAACAGCGAAACGCATCGCTAAGTTTCAACAAAAGAAAGACAAAACAACTAAGTTAAACCTTGACGAAGAACCAGTTATCTCGCTCAGTGAAAATGCTAAACCCAACTTTGAAGTAAAGGAAAAAGCCATAAAAGTTGAGGCCAGAGTTTATCAAAACTTTTTTGACGTCATGACTTTTTACACCAAAATTCCGCAAGACCTGAGTTTAAGAGAAACCCTTCGTAGTCTTTTAATCAAAAGCGAGGCTTTAGTGCCGGCGGCTGATTTAGTGATTTTAAAAAATCAAACTTTATATAACTACAAAAAAGAAAGACTTTACAACAAAGATATTGAAGATATTCAGTTAGCCGATACTGCTTTCAGTAAACTAGTTCAAATTAACTTTGACAAAATATACCAACAAGGCGATTTAGCTGAGTTTAAAAACCCGCTCACCGGCAGTCCTTACTCGTCTGAATACCAGGCGCTTTACTGTTTTTCTTTAAGTAAAAACTTAAAGTTTATTGTGCAAAGTCATAACTTTCAAGAAAGTGAGTACTCTTACTTTAAATTGCTTTCAGCGCTTATTTTAGATGTTTTTGAAAAAGACAAAAACTTAATTAAACTAAAACAAATTACTAACTTATTTAACACTTTAAAAGAAAACTCAACTCTAGCGTTTAAATACTACATAGACGAGCAGATTCATCTAAGCGCAGGAATGCGCACGCTTTTAGACGGAGTTGAGATAACTACACTAGACCAATACTGCACGCAAATTGCGGGTAGTGACAAAATTAGTTATAAAAAAGAATTTTTAACTTGTAGTTTAAAACCAGGAAACTCACTAAAACAAAAGTATAGACTCAGAAAAAAACAAGTGATGGAACTTGCGAGTTCTGTTGATTTGTTTGGTAAAGTCGTGGTGTTTTCAGTAGTTTTAGATATAGACGAAGAACAAAAGACAATTAACATATTGGCGGAAACCGCAAAAGTCAACAATATATATGGACTGTATTCCTACACTGAACTTGAGCGTGCTTTTCAAAGTAAGTTAATTGATAAGTTTTCCTTAATTTTAATTGAACTGAACTTCAATAACCGACACCTTTACTCACTTGAACTACAAGAAAAATATATCGCTGAATTTCTAGATGTCTTAAAAGAGTTTTTCAACACTGACTTAATTTACTTCATTCAAGACAACAAGTTTGCTTTGTTTGTGGATTTTAACGACATCAGAGCTTTGAGCAATGTACTTAATGAACTTAGTAAAAAAACACAAAACATCGGCAAACAAAATTGCCTAGAGTTAACTTTCTTATTTACAGCCTCTGCACTTAGATATCCAACTGCAACTTACAACAAAACTTTTAAAAAAATCTACAGATTTGCAGACCTGGCGTTAAACCTTGCTAAAACAAATGGTAAAGTTTTCCATATTTTTGAAAAAGAAGACTTGCACCAAGATATTTTTGAAGACGACGTTATTAAACTAATTTTAAACTATCCAGATAAGTTGAAGTTAATGCTTTTGCCAATAGTTGATGAAAACAAAAATGTTGTGCTCTACCAGGCTGGCTTTAGTCTAGACGGCTTTGACCTGGATTTTAAAGAAATTAAAGAAATTGCAAAAAAACACCGCAAGGCTGTAGAAATTGACCTAATTTTATTTAAAGAAGTCGTAAACGCTTTAAATATAGCAACTGAAAAGTTCGGACAAATTTTTGATGTTCTTTTACCATTGTCTAAAGAGTCCTTAATGTCTCCAGAGCTTAAAAAACAAGTAAACAAACTGAAATACAAATATCTAGCCCCGCACATTTGTTTTTTATTTCCAAACGATGAAGAACTACCAGGCATAGTTGAAAACTTCAAGCAAAACCTTGAGCAAAGCAAACATAAAGTGTTTACCAAAAATATCTCGGCGTACTTAAGATATGGTTTTCAAGGAGTAGTTCAAAGATACACAGATGGTATTCGCTTTACTGAGTTTATCAAGATGTTTGCTCTTGAAACTAAAAAAACCAACTCTTATTTGATTGTTAAAGACTTAACTAAAAAAGAAGAGTTTAACTCAATTAAAAAAATTAAAGACATTTGTTTTCAAGGCAAGTTATTCGCGCCAATTTCGGTTAGCGAAATATTTAGCAAAATGCAAGAAAGTCGCGCCCAAAAGCCTGAGTTAAGCAATGAAAACGAGATTTAAAAAATCTCGTTTTTTTATTTTAAAATCGCGAAAAAACCGACTTTTTTTAGATTTACTAGCTGTTTCGTGGTAAAATTAAAACCAAAGAGGTACTAATTTATGGACAGAATAGAAGATAAAAAACTAATTGGCCAAAAAGTCAAAGTAGAAAAAGAAAGAAGTTATGGAGTAGTTACTAGAATAGACTATGAACATGGTTTGATTTACGTAATTTTTGCTAGAATGCGTGAAGAAAAATACCCTTATCCAGAGGCAATTGACCAAGGTATTTTAACTCCAGTTGGAAAATAATTATGGAAATTTCAAAAGAACTACTAAAAAAATACAACAAAAGTTTTGCCAAAAATAAACAACTTGGTGTGATTAAAAGAGCGCTTGTCCGCTCTAAATTAGCAGACGTGGTCTATGTTCAAGAAAGCGAGCAACTTGTTAGCACTCATTTTTCGCATACCATTCCTACTTTAAACATCTCAAACCAAAAACAGTCTGGTCGTTGCTGGATGTTTTCAGGTTTAACTTTTTTAAGATATCAGATAGCGAAAAAATTAAAACTTGAGAATTTTGAACTTTCTCAGTCTTATTTGCAATACTACGATTTACTAGAAAAAGTAAATTACTTTTTTTCAGTAATTGACAAAAACTTAAGTCTTGATCCAGAAGACCGTCGTTTTATGTTCATTAATGAACCTTTAACTGGAGACGGTGGCTACTGGCAATACTTTGTTAACTTAGTTAAAAAATACGGAATTGTGCCAAAATCTGTACAACCTGAAAACGCACAAACTTCAAATACACACCATATGCAAAGTTTAATTACTTTGATTGCCAAAAAATACGCAGCCGACGCACAAAGTAATTTCAAGGCAGGCAAAGTTGAATTAAATAAAGAACTTAGAGAAAAAGCGTTTTTAGACGCTTTTAAAGTTATTTCTAGTTCAATGCCAGCACCAATTGAAAAGTTTGACTTTGAATACACCGATAAAGACAAAAAATACCACATTGAACGCAATTTAACTCCGCAAACCTTCTTTGAAAAATACGTAGACATTAACTTAGATGACTACGTGACTGTCTCTTCAGATTGCTCACGTGATTTTAAGTTTATGCAACCATATGAACTTGAATACTGCACTAATATGGAAGGCGCACCTTTACAAGTTGAGTTTAACTTACCTAAACAAAGACTAATTGAACTAACTGTTTCACAACTTAGAGACAACTTACCTGTTTGGTTTGCCTGCGATGTTGGCAAAGAAAGCGACTCTAAACATTTTGCCAATGAAATGGTGGCTTGGAAAGAAATTTTTGGCCTAGACCTTGAGTACTCAGAAAAAGACAGGATTGAAATGCAAGAACTAAGACTAACCCACGCCATGGTTTTCACTGGTTTTTCTGAAGTTAAAAAACAAGTTACTAAGTTTAAAGTCGAAAACTCATGGGGCACTGAACCTGGGTTTTCCGGAATTTATCCAATGTCTGTAAGTTGGTTTAAAAAATATGTTGGTGAAGTTATTGTTGACAAAAAATACTTAACCGAAGAAGAAAGACAAGCACTTTTAAAGAAACCAATCTTAAAACAATACTTTGAATTAAACTAACAAGTAAATTAAAAGCCCCACAATGTGGGGCTTTTAAAATGTTTTTTTAAGTTAAGAAAAAAACTATTTTCTAACTTCTTTAATACGTGCAGCCTTAGTTGAAAGATTACGGATGTAGTTAAGTTTAGCACGGCGTACTTTACCGTGTCTAGTAACTTCAATCTTGGCAATTAGTGGTGAGTGGATTGGGAAAGTTCTTTCAACTGCAACACCATAAGAAATTTTTCTAACAGTAAAAGTTTCAGAAACTCCTCTACCTTGTCTCTTAATTACCAAACCTTCAAACAACTGGGTTCTGGTACGCTTTTCTTCCTTAATGGTAACGTGTACTTTAACGTTATCACCAGGTCCGAAACTAGGAACATCTTGCTTTAAGTAAGATTTTGTTAACTCAGCAAGTAATTGTTGACCTTTTAAACTCATATCGGGTCCTCCTTGTAAGATTTTAAAAGAATGTGTTCATGCTAATTTAGATATTTTTTTTGAGTTGCAGCGGACCACATACCTTTTAATTGTATAAAATTTTTCTAAATATTTCAACTATATAGTAATGAAAACTTCACTCATGACTGTGGTTTTGTTGTCAATATGAAATGTTGTTTTTGAAATTTGATTTGAA
>CAUUIC010000026.1:0-5712 GCA_963545125.1 uncultured Acholeplasmataceae bacterium | reverse complement strand
ACACAAAGTCTAAACTTAGTTGCTTTCTTTGCCGAAGACATATCTAGCGCTAAATATACAATTAAGCACATTATCAAAGGAGTTGACGGTTCTCCAGATAAAGAAATAGTTGAAACTAAATACGCAGAAATTAACTCACAAGTCACAGTTAACCGCAATAACCGTAAAGACAACTATGACCATGGTTTTGATGTGGAACAACAAAACCAAACTAAAAAAATAGAAGCCGACGGTTCTACTTCATTTACTTTAGTCTACACGCGAAAAACTTACCGTATTAACTTTGAAGTTAACTACAACAACACATATTTCTCAGGTGCCACTCCGTCTATAGAGCCAGATCAAATCATTGGTTTTGAAGGTAGAGTCAAGAGACCTAACAACCACCCTACCTTAACTAAACCAGGCTACACCTTTAAGTTTATTCACTGGCAACTTAAAGACGAAATGAACGGCAATTACGCAAAAGTTTCTGCTTTTGATTTTGGCAATGTTCAAGTTAATAGAAACTTAACTTTAGTTGCTTATTTTGAGTCAAGTGAAACTAACGCTAAATACACAATTAAGCACGTTATCAACGGAATTTCAGGTCAGACCAACAATCAAGAGATTGTTGACAACAGCCGAAGTGCGCAAATTGGTAGTTTAGTTACAATTAACCGAGAAAATCGTCTACCTGGTTATGACGAGGGTTTTATAGTTGATCAACAAAACCAAACTCAAGCAATCAAAGCAGATGGTTCTACTGTCTTTACTTTAGTGTATCGTCGCCGCACGTTTACCGTCTCATTTGAAGTTAACTTTAAAGGCAATTACTTTAAAGACGTCAAGGCTTCTAGTCAAAGCCCGCAAACTGTGGAGTATGAAGGAAAAGCTATTAGACCTGCTCAATACCCAACTATTCAAAAACAAGGTTTTAACTATAAATTTATCCACTGGCAACTTAAAGACGATATGAACGACACATACCGTTTTGTAAGTGAGTTTAACTTCAACACTAAAATCACTAAAAACATTACTTTAGTTGCCTTCTTTGAAGAAACTGTAACCACAGCAGGCTACATCATTCAACACATCATTGAAGGTGTTGACGATATTAAGACAAAAACTATTGAAGACCCTAAAGTCACTGTAAACGTTGGAACTAAAGTCACAGTTAACCGAGACAACCGCTTAGTTGGCTACGATGAAGGCTTTAACATTGCTGACCAAACTCAAACTAAAATTATTGAGGCTAACACCACAACCTACTTTATCTTAAGATATTTCCGTAAACAGTATAAAGTTAACTTTGAAGTTAACTACAACGGCAATCATTTTAGTGAAGTTACTGAGTCTCTTGAACCTAGTCAAACAATTAAGTATCAAGGAAAGGTTCGCAGACCTGAGTTTGCACCAACCATGATTAAAGAAGGCTACACTTATACCTTTAAACATTGGCAGTTAAAAACTGACATGAACGGCGAATATAAAGAAATTTCTGCTTTTGGCTTTAGTTCAACTACTGTCAATAAAGATATTACTTTAGTTGCTTTCTTTGAAGAAAGACAAACTACTGTGAACTACACTATCAAGCACGTTCTGCCTGGTGTTGACAATATCCCTGAAAAAATTGAACTTGAAACTAAAATAGCCGCAGTAAACTCAACTGTTAAAGTAACTGAGGCTGATCGTCTCGCTAGATTAGAAGAAGGTTTTGAACTTGCTCCTTTTTCTGAAGAGAAAAAAATACTGGCAAACGGGCAAACTAGTTTTGTTTTAAATTACACAAGGAAAATCTTTACTGTAACTTACGACTACAATGGAGGCGAAGTTAACGGCAATTCACACACCACTCTTCAGTATAAATACGAGCAAATTATTAAAGATGTTAAGCACCCTACTAGACTTGACCCTAAAGACGAAACAGTTTATAAATTTACCCGCTGGGTAAATGCTTTGGACAACTCAAGTATTTCATTTGACCCAGACAATGACCCAACTGCGGTAACCAGCGACCTTACTTTAAAAGCAAAATGGCAAGAAACTCAGGCCACTCGTCCTGTTTATGTTCGCCTAGTTTGGGAAACTCTAGACAACTCACCGGATGAAGTCAAAGACTTGCCATATCCTATTGACGTGACAATTGGTGGCAAGATTGATTTAAAAAGGTTTGATTCAATTATCAGCGAATACTTGCGAAACAACCCACATCCAAATCACATTAGTGACTACACAAAGAGTCAAAATACCGTATTTGAATTGATAGTAACGAAAGAAAAAGACAAGAAGTTTTTAACTGCTTACTACAAGGCCAATACCTACACAGTTAGGTTTTATACCTATAATGAAACCGATTCTTCTTCTATTTCTGACTATATTAAAAATGGTGAGACAGTTAAATATTCGCAAACCGTTTCAAAGAAATTCTTAGATGAACTTGCTCAAATTAAGCCAATCACAACAGATCAATATTTTGACTATGAGTTTGACCGCTTTATCATAGGTTCTGGCACTAAGTTTGACCCAACTGTTGCATACAACAAAAACATATACTTAGAGGCTAAATATAAAAAGAAAAAAGTTTCGGTTGAAATCACTCCAACCGTTGACGACGAAGACTTAGATAAAGTAGAAAATCCAACATGGCCAGCTATTCAAGCAACTGCTGGCAATTACTTTAGGTTTAATACAAATACTAACGTCAAAAAAGGCTGGAAGATAGTTGGCTGGACTTATGCTCCAAAAGAAAAACCTTCTGATTTTATCGTAACTAGAAATACTACTAAAGTCTACGCTGTATTTGCGCCAGACTACACTACTTACACAATTGAGCATATTTTTGAAGGAATTGAAGGAGATATCGCTGAAGAAGTTCGTACAGTTACCAGAAGAGCAATTTCAAACACCCAAGTAACTGTTGACGGCAAAGATGGCATGTGGAAGTACTACCATGGTTTTACAATGTCAGACAGTCAAACTAAACATATTGCGCCAGATGGTTCTACCGTATTTAAGTTAAGATACATACGCAAAGTTTTTGAAGTAACTTGGGACAGACATTTTATAAATCATTACTACTTTTCAAACCAAGGTCTAAAAATAAACGATATGCCAACTAAACTAATGCTGAAGTATGGTGCAAAAATACCAAAACCGTTAATTAACCCAACAATTGTTTTCCACGGGCGCACATATATTTTTAAACACTGGCAAGACAGCAAAGAAATGAACGGTGCTTATCTTGAAACCACTGCTTTTGATTTTAGTACTTACAGAATTTCCGGACCTGTTGATCTTCTGCCTTTCTTTGATGTTGAAATTCACAAAGTTAATTATCAAATTGTGCACTACCTTGAAAAACAAGGCGAGTCTGCTGATCTAAATGATAAGTACGACGAAATTATTGAAACTAAGCGAGACCAACTAGTTGAATTGGGTGCAAAATACGAAGCATATCCTAAATTAAACAATGACCTTTACTTTTTAGATACAAGTAAAGCAAATCAACTAACAGCTGAATTAACTCCAGGTGTTAATACCACTAAAGTTTATCAGTACTATTCGCTTAAGTCTGTCACTGTATACTACAAAAAAACTAATAACGACCAATATCCAGAAAGTGTACAAGTTAAAATGACTCGTTTGGTGAACTTATCTCGCAAACTTCCAGATACCGATTCCGAAACCTTTGTGGGTTGGTCTAAGTATCCTGATAATCTTGATGGACCTCTAACTAAATTTGTTGCCCCTGTTTCTAATCAAAGCATTAACTTATACCCAGTTTATCAAGCCAAAGAAAGAGACATTACTTACGAAATCAGAAAGGAAAAGCTAGACGGTGAATACGAAATTACTAAATTTAAAAAAGACAAAGCAAAAATTGGTTCTTTTTACGCAGCAAAATACGAAAACCCTGAACCCGAAAAATACGAAATGACTTTTTCAAAGCCGACAATCACTGTTCACAAAGACGACCAACACAATGTTGTTACTATCTATTTAAAACTACACGAATATAAAGTAACTTTCAATGTTGAAGGTGCACCACAAGATCTATACCAATTATATGAACGCAGACTTAAACATGGTGCCGCAATTGGCAAAATTGAAATAAGTCAAGTTGAATATTATGGCTTTGATCGTCTGGATTTCCGCATTGACGGTCAAAAAGTTGCAAAACACAATTTAGCCTACATTGAAACTTATTTAGTTACAAAAAACACAGAAGTCTCCTTGAAATTTGGTTGGTATGAAGAAGTTAAATATCAATACCCACAAACTTTAGTAGAAAATCCAGGTAGTCTTGAAGCCGAAGAGGTTAGCGAAAGAACACTTAATTTCAATGCAGACGGCTTTGACCTTGTTGCTAAATTTAACCGTGTATTTGTAAAAGACACGCAAGGCAATCGCTACGAAAAATACAACGGCAAATACTTTAAGTTTGAAGACGTTGTTTGGAAGAAACTAGCTACAAAAGAAAGTTTAATGACTGAAAAAATTATTGACTTTTCTCCATACACTATATCTGCAAACCGAGGTCATGCTGGATATGAATTCAAAAACTCAATTTTCAAAGCAATGCTTAAAGATATTGCTGCGGTTATGGGAATTGCCGAGCTTACACCACCTACCTGGAGTTATGGCGATAATGCACTTTACCATTCTCTAAACCCAAGCAGGATAAACAAATTAGTCAAAGAACCAACAGATTATGCAAAGGAAATTCTTGGACCTTGGCCTGGCAAAACTACACAAGTGTATCGTGGCATTGATTTTGCCAAACTAATTCCGGCTAGTTTAACTCAATATTTGTCTAGTTGGAATTTTCAAGATGATCAATATAACAATCAAAGTAGGCGACCATATGCATATCTTACTGCAGAAGTTTATAAAAATTATAATGGTTATATTAAAGGTTTAAGAGGCGTTTATCGCTCGAACCCTACATATTTTAGTGATATTCACTACCCAATGAACTTTATTGGTGGGGTTGTACCTTGTCGTCCATACATTTATGATTAAACTTTTATTTAATTTACCAATGCTAAAATAAGAGCTAAAAAGTTTAATAAGGGTGTGCATATCGCACACCCTTATTTTTTTATTTACTTAAAATTTTTTTCTTAAAACAACATTAAGTTGCTTTCTTAAATTTTTTAGTTAACTTTCCTATAAAGTTAGGTAAATGGTACTTTTTGTTTAATTACCAATTAACTTTTCCTTAAAAAAAGAATAAAGTAAATCACTATCTACCGACGGAGCAATCAAATTTGAATTCTCTTTTAACTTAACACAATCTGAGTTTTCCATGCATACTGACATGTCTGCATGTTTTAACATCTCAAAATCATTTTCACCATCTCCGACTGCAATTACTTTACATTCCTTTTCAATTAACTGATTTTTGGTCAAATAACTTTTTAAAATTTCAATTCCTTTTTGTTTAGAAAAACTTTTTAAAGTGCAATCTAGTCCTTTTTGTTTATTCCAAAAATAAAAGTCCAAACTACTAAAACTATTTTTAATTAAACTTAAGTCTTCAGGATAATTTGATGACAACCAAAGTGAGTAAATTTCTTTACTTAAAATACTTTTCTTATTTGCAAGTTTAAACTCTTTTTCGCGCATTTTTTCAGCGCTGTCGTGCATATTTGCGTAATACGCAAACTTACTTGTTGTAAAACCTAGATTAACTCGTTTGCTTGCACACATTTCGTTTAATTTAATGAT
>CAUUIC010000025.1:0-5843 GCA_963545125.1 uncultured Acholeplasmataceae bacterium | reverse complement strand
TATTGTCAAACTATTATCCAAATTAAGCATTAAAACAACAAAAACAAAATTATAACTCAAAACTTATTAACACATTGCTAGTGTATGTTAAACTTTAAGTATGGTAATAAAAACAATTTTAATCACAGGAAGTTCAAGCGGAATTGGCAAGGCTGCTGCTGAAATTTTTTTAAATAACGGTTATTTGGTTTATGGAATTGATAAAAATGCATCAACTATTGAAGAAAAAAATTACCAACACTTCAAAGTATCGGTAACTGATTTTAAAAATCTTCCTGATTTAAAAAATGTCTCATATATTTTAAACAATGCCGGGACAATGGACGAGCAAAAATCCTTTGAAACCAACTTACAAGGCTATATTAACATTATCAAAAAATATGAGTCTAAAGACTTAAAAGCCGTTTTAAATATAGCTTCAACCGCTGGTCATCATGGGTTTGGCAAACCTTTGCACGCTGCTGCTCAAGCGGCCCGCATTAACTATACCAAACATCTTGCTAAAACTCTTGGCGAAAAATACCAGACTTTAGTTAACTCACTAAGCCCAGGTCCAGTTCACACCAATTTAGAGCCAGACTTGTATAAAGACAAAACAGCAATGTCTGCGGTCGCAAATCAAAATATCTTAAAACGCTGGATTTCGCCAACTGAAATCGCTGAGTGGATTTACTTTATCTTAACTAAAAATACCTGCGCGACAGGCCAAGACATAATTCTGGATTTGGGTGAGTCTATTAACCTAAACTTCATCTCACCAACCCCGCAAACTAGCCAAAAATAGCCCTATATAATATAAGGGTAATTAAGGTATAATAAAGGTACTGAGGTTTATTGATGGAACACAAAACAATAACAAGCGAATTTTTTACCAAAATGCTGATAAATGGAGCTGCTAACTTAAGACTCCACATTGACGAAATTAATAACTTAAATGTCTTTCCGATTCCAGATGGTGACACCGGAACTAATATGCACTTGACTATCAATGCTGGTGCTAACAAGATTAAAATTTTAGACTTTAAAACTAAAACTATTGCAGAAATCGCAAAAGTTTTTTCACATGAATTAGTAGTTGCAGCACACGGCAACTCTGGTGTCATTCTTTCTCAGTTTTTCCGTGGATTTGCAAAAGAACTTGGCAAAGCAGATAGCCAAGAACTTACAGTAGTTCAACTAATTGATGCCTTGATTTCCGGCTACAAAGTAGCCTACAGCGGTGTAGTTCAGCCAATTGAAGGAACAATTTTAACCGTGCTTCGCGAGGCTGGTGAGCATTTACGTTTAAAACGAGGAAAATTAATTACTTTTGAAGATGCTCTAACTTCTTATTTTAATCAGGCTAAAATTACCCTGCAAAAAACCCCTACGCTTTTACCTGTCTTAAAAGAGGCTAATGTTGTAGACAGTGGTGGCGCTGGTTTTGTTAAAATTGTTGAAGGCTTTGTACACTTTATTAACGGCAAAGTTATTAAAGAGGCAACCAAAACCACTTCTAAGTCATTTGTTTTAAACTCAGAGCAAAGTACTGCTTACGACCATGTAATTGGCGAAATTAAGTTTAAGTTTTGCACCGAGTTTGTCTTAATTTTAGATAAACCAGAGCAATTCGTGAAAGAAAAGTTTATTAAAGAAATTAAAGACTTTGGCGACTCAATGGTGGTGATTCACGACGAAGAACTATTAAAAGTCCACATCCACACCAACCAACCTCTTAACTTACTTAAAAACGCCGAAGCACTAGGCGAAGTCAGATCTATTAAAGTAGATAACATGAAACTGCAAAATGAAGAGGCAGTGGCTGCACAAAAACCAACTACAAAAACTCCTGAAAAAGAATACGGACTAATTGCTGTTGCCAACGGTGACGGAGTTCGCCAATACTTACTTGAACACGGAGTTGACTATATAGTTGCTGGTGGTCAAACCATGAATCCATCTACTCAAGATTTCATTGAAGCAGTTGAGAAAGTCAACGCTAAAAACATTATTATCATTCCAAATAACTCAAATATTGTAATGTCGGCAGAGCAAACTGTTAATTTAGTTAAAGACCGCAACATCGCGGTAATTAAGACTAAAAACTTAGGTCAAGGCGTGGCTGCACTTTCTGTGTTTGACCACAGCACTGACTTTAAGACCAACATCGCCAATATGCAAGAAATTGCGCAAAGCGCTCAAACTGGTGAAATCACTTACGCTATTCGCGATACCAAACAAAATGGTATAGACATTAGAAAAGGTCACTATTTAGGTATTTCTGAAGGCGCGATAACTTGCTCTGTTGAAAATATTTTTGACGCAACACGCTGCTTGCTTTCCCAAATTCTTTCTAAAGAAAACGAAGTTGTCACCCTGTTTTATGGCAAGGCTGTGTCTGACGAAGAGGCTAAAGAAATTGAGGAATATATCCAAACACTTTGTCCATACGCCGAGGTTATTTTAGTTAACGGAATGCAAGAAATTTATTTATTTATAGTTTCTGCACTTTGAAAAACAGGTTTAAAAAATAGTATAATATTTGCTAGAGGTAATGAATGAAAACGATTAAAGAACTTTTAAAAAAACACAACCGCATTATTATTCACAGACACTCCAAACCAGATATGGACGCAATCGGCTCTCAAATGGGTTTGATGCACATAATTAAGGAAAACTTTCCAGAAAAAGAAGTTTATGTAGTTGGTGATCACAACAAATTTGACTATGAAAACGCAATGAACGAAATCCCGGACAGTTTCTACAAAGACTCACTAGTTTTTATCACAGACGTCGCAGTTTCTTACATGATTTCAGACAACCGTTATCTGTTTGCCAAAGATGTGGTAATTATTGACCACCACGAAAACAAGTCAGACGTAGCCGGTGCGCATGTTTACTCTGACCCAACATACGAAGCCGCGGCTGCTTATGTTTATGACATCGCTAAAAAACTAAAACTAAAAATCCCAGCAATAGCGGCAGACTACCTGTTAAATGGAATAATTACCGACAGCGGACGCTTTCAGTATTTAACCAATGCTCCGCGTTTATTTCAAATCGCTGCGGAACTTACAGCACTAGGTGCAAACCCACTTAAGTTCTACAAGTGGTTGTATGTAGAAACTCTAGAAGAGCGTCAAACTAAAGCAAAGTTTGCTACTCGCATGCAAATTGAAGGTTCAGTTGCTTACTTTTTTAACACTAAAGAGTTTTTAGAGTCTCTTGGTACTTATGATTTTTTTTCAATTAGCCGCGGTATGGTTAATTTACTTGCTGGTATTAAAGAAATTCCAATTTGGGCTAACTTCACATATTCAGCTGAGCAAAACAAAGTAATTTGTGAACTTCGTAGCCGAGAAATTGAAGTTGTGCATATTGCCAAAAAATACGGTGGTGGCGGACATGCCTTGGCGTGTGGGGCAACTTTGGATAACTTTGAAGTGGCTAAAGCCATGATTAAAGATTTAAACGAACTAATTTTACAAAACCAAAATAAATAATAAAGGAGCATAAAATGGACATTAGTTTAATTTTAAAAAAAATCAAAGAATACGACATTATTACAATCTACTCACATAAAAGACCAGACGGAGACTGCATCGGCTCTTCACTTGGTCTTAAAAACATCATTGAGACAACTTTTCCGAAAAAACAAGTATACTCACTTGGTGACCACACACCATATTTACGTTTCCTTGGAGAACTTGACACCCTTGACGACGAAACTATTAAAAAATCTTTGGCGATAGTTGTTGACACCGCAACCCAAGAGCGAGTTGCAGACCAACGTTTTAAACTGGCTAAAGAAATTATTAAAATTGACCACCACATCGTAATGGATCAATACGGAGACATCAACTGGGTACACGAAGAAGCACCAGCAGCTTGCCAAATGATTACATATTTCTTGTATAAGTTTAGAGACCAACTGCTAATCACTAAACAAGGCGCACAAGCACTATATGCAGGTTTAGTTACAGACTCAGGAGGATTCAGATACCGTGGTGTTACTGAAACTACTTTCCAGATGGCGGCTTTTTTAGTTTCCAAAGGGGCTGACCTTGAATACGTTGACCGTGAACTTTCTAAAACTACTTTTGCACAACTTAAATACAAAGGCTATCTACTTTCTAACATCAAACGTTCAAAAAACGGCGTTGTTTATTTCCTTGCAACTCGCGATATTCAAAAGAAATTTAACTTAACTCAAGAAGACACAGCTGCAGCTGTCAACGCTATGGCTGGAATTGAAGGTTGTCCTGTTTGGGTGCTATTTATTGAACTTGAAAACTCAGTTCGCGTGCGAGTGCGTTCAAATCAAGTAGAAATTGCTTCAGTTTGCAATAAATTCCCTCCAGGAGGTGGACACGACTTTGCCGCTGGCTGCCACTTGGATAAAATGAAACAACACACAAAAGTAATTGACGCCCTTGACGCCAGAATTGTGGAAGTTTTAAAGAAAAATAACTAACAATGCTGGAATTACTTTTAAACATTACTACCAACAAATCAGCAAACTCAAATTCTAAAATTTCTGAGGCTATTACTAAAGGTTCACTAGACCTTCAAGCCCTGCAAACTGGCCAAGACTGGCTGTTTAAAGTTATTCTGCCGCTTTTAATTATTATGGTATACGCCGTAATTGTGGGACTTGAACGCCGCAATTTAGGCAAGGCCGTTGGGGTTTCTGCTTACTTTTTAGTAGGAATAGCGAGTTGCTCAATTGCGATTACTCAAAGACTGATGTTTGAACTAAATGCTTTTCAGCCAAACGAAGGTCAGCGAATTATTGCACAAGTTGTCGCTGGTGTTTCCTTTATTGGCGCAGGCGTTATCATTAAAGACAAAATGTCTATCAAAGGTTTAACTACGGCTTCGTCTATTTGGGCTTGTGCTATCTTGGGCTTAATTTTGGGCTCAGGTTATCTGTTAATCGGCGTAATCGGTGCAACCGTTATTATCATCTACATCTTTATTCGCGACATGGTTTCAAGAGAAAATCCGTTTGTAAGTTGCCGCAATAACTTAATTCACAAAGTTAAACAAGGC
The DNA here is from genome assembly GCA_963545125.1 of uncultured Acholeplasmataceae bacterium. Lineage (GTDB taxonomy): Bacteria > Bacillota_I > Bacilli_A > Acholeplasmatales > Acholeplasmataceae > CALISC01. Next base: position 812 of record CAUUIC010000025.1, on the reverse strand, counting down.
GAGATGAAAGCAGAAGATGCCAACGCTATTTTAAACAAAGAAGACGATTTGCAAACTAGACATATTGATGAGTTTGAATAACACTGATTTTGAAAATATCACTGCAATTGCGACCCCTTATGGTAAGGGGTCGATTTCAGTTATAAGAGTTTCGGGAAAAACTTGCATCAAAGAAGTTAGTACTATCTTTAAAGGCAAAGATTTGACCCAAGTTCCTGGCAACACCTTAGTCTACGGTTTTATTTTAGACAAAGACATGCTGCCGATTGACGAAGTAGTTGTTGCGGTTTTTAAAAAGCCCCATTCTTTTACGGCAGACGATATGCTTGAAATTTCTTGCCACGGTGGAGTTTTGGTAACTAATTTAGTGCTAGAACGGCTACTTAGTTTAAATATTCGTATGGCTTATCCTGGTGAGTTTTCTTACCGTGCTTATTTAAATGGCCGCATTGATTTAGTTAAAGCAGAGGCTGTGATGGACCTAATTGAAGCCGACACTAAAAGTGCTGCCAAAATTTCTATAAACTCACTACTTAGCAAAACTGGCAAAAAAATAACTGAGTTTAAGGAACAAGTCTTGGCGTTAATTTCAGATATTGAAGTTAAACTACAATACCCTGAGTTTGATGAAGCCGCTGATTTAGAAACTTCTGAATTAAAATCAAGAATTGGCATGATTATAGTTGCTCTAACTGAGTTTTTGAAAAACTCAAAAAGCACAACAATGCTGAAAACCGGGGTTTCAGTCGCTATTGTAGGCAGACCCAATGTCGGCAAGTCTTCGCTTTTAAACTCTCTTTTAAAACAAGACA
>CAUUIC010000024.1:0-5862 GCA_963545125.1 uncultured Acholeplasmataceae bacterium | reverse complement strand
CCCAAGGGAGTTTAGTTCTTTAATTAGTTTTTCTTTTTCTCGTTTCTTTTTACCCTCGCCGTAGTCATAGACTTGCCAAACTGTCGCGGTTATTGCACCACCTTTTTGGTAGTAAGAAATGGTAATATCAACAATCACCTGCATACCAGTGTAAGGAATGAAATCTAGTTTACTTAAAGTACTTTGCCAAATTGCACATCTTAGCGCGCTTTCTTTGCCAACTATGTTAAAGTAAAGGTGACTTTTTGGGTTTTTAGCCTCATATTCCGAGTAAGTTGCTTTAACTTCCCCAAATACACAAAACTGACTATAGCCAAAATTATGTTTAACTAAATCAGCACTATTCTGGCTAAAAAAGTCAACTTCAATAACATTTTTATCTGTATTATTTTGAATTTCTGCTCCACTCATTTTAAATTAGCAACGATGTTTTGTAGCAATTTATTGGTGAATTTATGTTGTTTTTCGTCGTCTAAATCTGAAAACAACTTAGTGATTTCAACCGCCTCGTTAATTGCAACTGGTACAGGGGTTTTCAGTTCTTGCATTTCAAAAACAGAGTACTCAACAATTGCTTTATCTAAATTAGAAAGTCTATCTAAACTGTAGCCAACTAAAGCGCTGGAAATCGTTTCGTCAATTTCATTTACCTTAGTTAAAAATAGCGATAAAATCTCTTTTTCCTCGTTTGTTAAGACTAAATTATTTTCAATTCCTAAGTTATAAAGATAGATAGATTTAATTAAATTTAGCCTAGTTTGTAGTTCTTTTTTCATTTTATTCTCCAAAAGCATTTTAGCATAATTTAGCGCCTTTTTAGCCTGTCGTAAAGGTTTTTAACCTTGATAAACTTGTTACTCAAGTGCGCACGATTGATTTGTTTTTTAAAGGTAGAAATGTAGATTGACTGAAGTTCAGAAAGTGAACTATAAGGATGTTTTAATCTTAATTTCATAACTCTTTCTAGTTCAGGGGCAAGTTCAGTTTCAAGATTTTCAAAGATAAAGTTGATTTGCTTAATTTGTTTAGCGGCAACTTCAGAAGTTTTTTTAATGTTAGCAGTTTCACAATTCACACGGCGTTGCAAAGCGGTCGCTACTTCTCTGTCTATTTTGCAGTTAGTGTAACGCTCTGCGATTTTATTTAATTCTGAATGATTTAAAAAATCAACTATTTGGTCAAACGACTTAATGTACAGCAAAAGATGGTCAAGGCGTTTTGAAATTCTGGCGTCTAAATTGTATTTTAGTAGAGTTTTTTGAACAAAAAAACAAGAGTCTGTGTTTTTGAACTTAAACTCCAGGTGATAGTTCGCAGAACTAGGTGAGTTAATTGAGCCTAGTATTAAAAACAAGGTTTTGAAAAACAAAGGTTTTGAAATTTCTGTAACTTCTGTGTTAATTTCTGGTTCAATTGCTAAAAAATCGGTGTGCGCAAAAATTACTTTTTTAGAGCCATAGTTAACAACTGCTTTTACATTTATTTTTTTAAAAGTAGTGTCATAAAGTTCAAGCAGTTCATAAGGCACCTTAAACTCATAAAATTCGTTGTCTTGATTTGCTGGTTTTTTTAGGTAAAGTGCGAGCATTAAAAACTGCCTTAACTCTAAAAACGGTAGTTTTAAAATGCAAGCAAAAACTGCCTGTTTGCAGTACTTAGAAAAAGAAATTCCTAGTTTTTTTAATTCGTCTGCCAACAGTTGGCTAGAATTAGCCATGGTTTTTTAGGTATTTGGCGATCGCAGAAACTGCAATACCGCCGTCGGCTGCTGCTGTAATTACTTGTCTAACTGCTTTTTTTCTAACATCTCCTGCCACAAAAATACCAGGAATAGAAGTAGACAAGTCTTCGTTTACTAAATAGTATCCCCATTCTTTTTGCAGTTCTGTGTCAAGTAGCGAAGACTCTGGAACTTGACCGATAAAAATAAAAATGCCGTCTACAAAAACTGAGTGATTTTGATCAAACACATCAAAGTTAATTCCTTTTAGTGTATTGTTTTCCTCCAAAATTTTCTTAATTTTTGCGTTGTAAATAACTTCTATGTTGGTTTTTTTAAATAGTTCTGCTTGGCCTTTTTTGTCGGCAGTTAAGTGTGGGTCTTGAGTAATTACTGTAACTTTTTTACAAATGTCTGCCAAAAAAGTAGCCTCGTCAACAGCAGCGTTGCCACCACCTACAACTGCAACTTCTAAATCTTTGTAGAAAAACCCATCACAGGTTGCACAAAAAGAAATACCGTTGCCGAGGTATTTGGTTTCGTTTTCAACATTTAGCGTTCTTGGTTTTTGGCCAGTTGCTAAAAGCACAGTTTTTGTTTCGTAAGTGTTTTGGTTGGTCAAAACCTTGAAACCATTTCCAATTTTTTCAATTTTTAAAACATTTTCGGCAATTATTTTTGCACCTAAAGACTTGGCGTGTTCATGCATAGACTTTGCCAATGCACTACCTTCAATTTTACTAAAACCTAAGTAGTTTTCAATTTCTTTTGTGTTAATAATTGCGCCACCTGGTACTTTTCGTTCAAATACCAAAGCGTCTAAGTTTTGTCTTGCTGCGTAAATTGCAGCGTTCAGGCCAGCAGGGCCTGCACCAATAATAATTAAATCTTTCATAATTAGTTAAATAAATCCTTTAAATCCTTTAAATCATTAATCTTATAAAGTGCGGTTGTAGAGCCGTTTTCGGTAGTTTCTGTGCTATAGAAAACTGTCTTTATTTCAAGAGTGTCCGCTAGTTTTAGCATCTCTTCGTTTTCTGAAATCACACACGCTCGCTCTTTTTTCATCAATTCGTTTGCTAAAAACGGATTGACTTCGTCTTGCAGATATGAATTTTTAAACGAACAATATATAGCACTTTCAGCCAAAGTTTGTTTTAAGTTAAGTTTAGAGAAAATAACTGTTTTAATTCCAAATATATAGTTGTAAAGTTTAAACTTTAAAATAGCCTTATAACCCAGTTTTAAAGCAAGATCTGCGTCTAGTAAAAAGTAGGCAACAGACCCAACTTTCTCACCTTTTTCGTTAACTATATAACGTCCTTTTTTACCAGGATCAAGGTAAGTTTCGTAGTGACAAGGAGTGGCGTCTACGTAATATGGAATGTGCGTGAAGTAAAGATACTTAACGCCAAAGTAAATCAAACCGCCAATTATAAATAGCACAGAAATTAACACATTTTGTTTAATCTTGCCAATCCAAAGTGGGTCTTGTCGAAAAGGTTCAATTAAAAAGCCCCGAATTAAGCCATAAGCAACGGTGGATATACCAAACATATCGCCGACTTTAAGTAGTTTAAAACGACGAACTACCAGCAGTAAAACTAAAATAAATAAGTTAGCAAGTGATTCATATAAGAAGGTTGGATGCCAGTAGCCTAGTTGAGTTGAGTTGTTTCCACTAAAGTGCATTTGCTCGCGAATAAAACCTGGTAAGAAATTAAGACTTCCGGCCATTGTACCGTGTGCTTCGCGGTTGATAAAATTGCCCCAACGCCCTGCAATTTGACCGATTAAAAAACCAATTGCTACAATGTCTAAAATCAAAAGCATATTGATTTTTCTGACCCAGCAGTAAATGGCAGCCGAGATCATTGCGACAATTATCGCTCCGTGAATCGCAAGTCCACCACTTCTGAAATCAAAAAACGAAGAAAGTGAAGCATTTGGGTCAAACAGTAGGTAGTAAAGTCTAGAGCCCAAAATTGAAAGCGGAATAATTATTAAAACTCCGTCTGTGGCGTGAGATACCGATATATTGGATTTCTTTACTTCTTTTAGCGAAGTGTAGACTGCTGCAAATATTCCAAAAGAAATAAAGACAGCATACCACCTAACGTCTTGGCCAAAAATAGAAAAAGCCGTTTTACTAAAACCAATTGCGCGGTCAGGGGTGCGAAAACCATTGGTAGCAAGCGCTAGCAGCGCAATAAAAATCAAGGTTAGTAGCGGAAATGATAAAGTTTCCCAGTATTTATTTGTAAACTTAAAAAACTTAGTTTCGCGGTATCTAGTAATGAGTTTTTGTATTTTTCTAATCATATTTTTAATACCTTTCTTAAATATTTTCCAGTCAAGGAACGTGGATTTTCACAAACATCCTGAACAGTACCTTTTGCAACAATTTCGCCGCCTTCATCACCGCCATGTGGACCAAGGTCAATTATCCAGTCGGCTTGTTTAATCACATCTAAGTTATGTTCAATTACCACCATAGTGGTGCCTTTGTCTACTAGTTTATGAAGAACTTGGCAAAGTTTTTTAACGTCTTCTTGGTGAAGTCCAGTTGTTGGCTCGTCTAAAATAAAGATAGTTCCAGGCCTGATTTCTTTGTGTAGTTCAGAGGCTAACTTAACGCGTTGAGCCTCGCCACCAGACAAGGTATCTGAGGCTTGGCCTAATTTAATGTAGCCAAGTCCGACTTCCTGCATCACGCTTAAGCGTTTATGAATTTGCGGGAAGTTTTTAAAAACAGGAACCGCTTCTTCTACTCGCATCTCAAGAACATCTGCGATGTTAAAGTCTTTGTATTTAACTTGCAGAGTTTCTGAGTTAAATCTAGTTCCATTACATAAACTACACTTCACGTAAACATCTGGCAAGAAGTGCATTGAGATTTTTTTAAGTCCGTCACCCTTGCACTCCTCACAACGCCCACCTTTGACGTTGAATGAAAATCTACCTTTTTGATAACCTCTTTGTTTTGCTAAAGGAAGTTCTGCAAAAAGTCCACGAATATAGTCAAACACACCGATGTAAGTTGCAGGATTAGAACGTGGGGTTCTGCCAATTGGGGCTTGTGAGATTTCAATGATTTTCTTTATCCTTGAAAAATCTTGTACCCAGTCAACTTTTGGTTTAGTTTGTTTAGTGTCACCTAATTTAATTTGTAGTGATTTTAGCAGGACATCTTGCACTAAACTAGACTTACCAGAACCCGAAACTCCTGTAACTACAGTTAAAACATTTAAGTAAAATCTGGTGTCAATGTTTTTTAAGTTGTTTTCGTGGGCTTTGCTGATTTCTATATAGTCAAAATCGCTAATTTGACGACGTTTTGCCGGAATTGGCACTTCTCTTTGGCTAGACAAATAATAGCCAGTTAGTGATTTTGGTTTCTCAATGAAGTCTTTTGGTGTGCCTTCTGCAACTAACTCACCACCAAAGTCTCCGGCTCTCGGACCAATGTCAATAATCCAGTCTGCGGCTTCCATGGTCTCAGCGTCATGTTCTACCACCACCAAGGTATTTCCAAGGTCTCGCATTTTACAAAGAGTGTTGATTAACTTAGCGTTGTCGGCTTGATGCAGACCAATTGAAGGCTCGTCGAGCACATAAAGCACTCCAGAAAGCTTTGCGCCTATTTGAGTTGCTAGTCTAATTCGTTGCAGTTCACCACCAGACAAAGTAGCAGCTGAACGATTTAAATTAAGGTAAGAAAGTCCAACGTCGTTAAGGAAATTTAGGCGGTCTTTAATTTCTTTTAAAATACTTAAAGAAATTGCATTTTCTTCTTCGGTTAAAGTTAAGTTATTTAAAAACTCAAGTAGTTTTTTAACCGATAAATCAGAAAGTTCAAAAATATTTAAATCATTGATTTTAACCGAGAGTGCAGACTGATTTAAGCGTTTGCCTTCGCATTGTTTACATACAGATTCTTTAGCGAACTTACCTAACCATTCGCGGAACCACTCAGCAGTTGTGGTGTCAAAACGTCTTTGATAGTGATTAACAACTCCTTCAAACTGCTCTATTTTTTTAGTTATACGACCACTTTTTGAAATTAAATTAAACTCAATTAACTCAGGACTTCCAAAATACAGTTTTTGGAGTTTTTCTTTATCTAGTAGTTTTAGTGGAGT
>CAUUIC010000023.1:0-5923 GCA_963545125.1 uncultured Acholeplasmataceae bacterium | reverse complement strand
TTGGCGCCGGCATGTTTGTTCTGCACCCCGGCTCTGCTTTAACTCAAGACCGCACGCTTTCTTTAAAACAAGTTGCAAAAGCCGTAAATCTGTTAATTAAATATGTTCACGAGAACAATCTAGATATCAAAATTGCTGTGGAAACCATGGCTGGCAAAGGTAGCGAAGTTGGCATAACTTTTACAGAAATCGCTGAAATCATTCACACTTATCCAGACCCAGATTTAGGGGTGTGCATCGACACTTGCCATATTTTTGACGCAGGTTATGACATTAAAGAACACCAAGCAGAAGTTTTTGCTGAGTTTAAAAACACAGTCGGCATGGATAAATTATTTTTATTTCACATCAACGACTCTCTGCACGGACTGTCTTCACACAAAGACCGCCACGCTAACATTGGCAAAGGTAAAATTGGCCTTGGACCACTTAAGGCAATCGTGCAAAATCCTGAGTTTTTAGATATTCCAAAAATTCTGGAAACACCAGTTGGTACTGACCCAGACATTTATCTTAAAGAGATTCAAATGTTGTCTGAATAGACACTCAAAAACAATCTAATTTACCCTAAATTATGGCCTTGGTTTTTCAAAACTAGGCCATTTTTTTCACCAAAAAATAAAATTAAACAATAGTTTTTATTTGGCAAAAAATTCAATTTGTGTTATGATTCTATCGTATATGCGCTAATCAAAAAAACGAGTTATATATTATATATAAAATACGCACAGAAACTGGAGGAAAAATGAGTTTTAAAAACATAAAATATGGCAAAAAAACTGAACGTCGTAATTACTCAAAAATGATGTACGATGTAGACTTGCCAGACTTGATTGAAATTCAAACACAGTCTTTTGAAAAATTTATCAAATCAGACTTACTTGAATTGCTAAAAGAACTTTCACCAATTGAAGGAAACAATGGTGACATTAAACTGTACTTTGAAAGCGTTGAAGTTCAAAAACCTAATTACACCATCGCCGAGTCTAAAACTAGAGACATCACCTATTCAGCCCAAGTGATGGCTGATGTTAAGTTAGAAAACTGTATTACAGGTGAACTTAGAGAAGCGAAAGTCTTGTTGACAGAAATGCCTACAATGACTCCAACTGCTACTTTTATCATCAACGGCGCTGAACGTGTAGTGGTTTCACAAATTGTGCGTTCAAGTGGAGTTTATTTCACTAAAGACATCAACAAAAAAATCAACAAGGTCATCTACTCTGGTCAAATGATTCCAACCCGCGGTGCTTGGGTTGAGTTTGAAGAGGGCAACAAAGAACTGCTTTGGGCAAAATTAGATCGCTCTAAAAAAATCTCTTTAACTACTTTCATCAAAGCCCTTGGTGTACCTTCAAACAAAGAAATTGACAAACTATTTAAATCAGAACAACTTAAAGAAACTCTTGAGAAAGACGTAACCAAAACTTCAGACGACGCAGTAGTTGAAATCGTTTCTAGACTAAGACAAGGTGAAATTATTCCAGTTTCAGGCGCACGCGAATTAATTCGCCAACGTCTATTTGACATTCGCCGCTACAACTTACTTGGAGTTGGCCGCTATAAATTTAACCAAAAGCTAGACATACTTAGTCGCGTTAAAAACACTTATCTTGCCGCAGACTTAAAAGACGCGAAAGGCAAAGTTGTGCTTGCTGCCAATACTTTGCTTGACGAAGAGGCTTTGAAATTACTAGACGCCAACCGTCATTTATTTAGAAAAGAAGTTATTTCTGCTGACAACTCTCTGCAAAACATCGACAAAGCCGCTGTGTTAACTGAGTATGTTGGAGAAGGCGACCATGTACAGTTGGTTACCACAGAACCAATTTACAACATCAAAACTGGCGAAGTTGTTTTTGATGCTGGCACTCAAATTGACGAACAAGTTCTAAGAACTCTTCGTGAACTTAGAAATGGACTTGACGAAAAAGTTTTAAACTACTTTTTAACAGGTAATGTTTTTGAAAAACCAGCACAAAGACAACCAGTTTACGCAGAAATCCTAGACGTTGTTAAGAGAACTGATTTAGGTGAAAGCCAAGCAATCAGAGTTATTGGAAACGACAGTCGCGAGGCTAAGACCTATGTTACGGTTTCAGATATCGTTGCTGGCATTTCTTACTTTTTGAACTTATATGAAAACATCGGTCAAATTGACGACATTGACCACCTTGGAAACCGTCGTGTGCGTTTAATTGGTGAACTGCTTGCTAACCAATTTAGAATTGGTATGGCTAGAGCCGAGAAAAACATTAAAGACAAAATGTCTGTTAAGTCTTTTACAGACATTACAATTCCGGCAATTATGAACACCAAACCTCTAACTACTGTGCTAAATGCATTTTTTGGGTCATCTCAATTGTCTCAATTTATGGACCAAACTAACCCACTTGCAGAACTTACTCAAAAACGCCGTGTATCGGCACTTGGCAGTGGTGGTATTTCTCGCGACCGCGCGGGTATTGAAGTCCGCGACGTTCACGCATCTCACTATGGGCGAATTTGTCCAATTGAAACTCCAGAAGGACAGTCTATTGGCCTAATTTCTTCACTTTCTTCTTACGCCAAAATCGATAAATATGGCTTTATTCAAACCCCTTACTTTAAACTGGACCGCACAAATCAAGTAAACGGAGTGTGCGTGCCAAAAGTAGTGGACCACCACCTTTACTTAACTGCAGACGAAGAGTACAACGCAGTAATTGCGTCGGCCGCGACTGAGTTAAATCCAGACGGAACTATTAAAGAACCAACAGTCACTGGTAGACTACGCGGCGAAACCGGAATTTTTGCCCGCGAAGACGTTCAGTATATGGACGTGTCTTCAAAACAAATTGTCTCAGTAGCAACAGCGACAATTCCTTTCCTTGAACACGACGAGGCGTCACGTTGTTTAATGGGTGCCAACATGCAACGACAAGCTGTTCCAGTAATTAAACCAGAGGCACCGCTAGTTGGTACTGGAATTGAGTATCGTGCTGCTAAAAACTCAGGTACTTCTGTGGTTGCCAAAAACGCAGGATATGCAGTTTACGTTGACGCAAAACGTATTGACGTGTTGCCAATTCCTGAAAAAACCATCAAATACGACGGAAAAGTCTTGTTTGCACCAAACTCAGACTGGACTGCAGAACAAGCGCTTAAAATCTATAAGTATGGTCTAGCTGACACCGATGTCTACACACTGATTAACTATGAACGCTCAAACCAAAACACTTCAATTGTTCAAAAGCCGATTGTCAACGTTGGCGACTGGGTTGACTTAAACGAAACTATTGCCGACGGACCTTCTACAGACAACGCTGAACTGGCACTTGGCCGCAACGTTACAGTTGCTTTCATGACTTGGGAAGGCTATAACTTTGAAGATGCTGTCATAATTTCCGAAGACTTAGTTAAAAACGACGTTTATACTTCTGTGCATATTGATGAATACCAAATTCAAACCAGAGACCTTCGCAACAACATCGGCAAAGAAGAGTTTACAAACGAAGTTCCAAACGCGAACCGCCAAGCTGTGGCTAAACTTGACCAAAAAGGTGTGATTTTGCTTGGTTCTGAAGTTAAAGAAGGTGACATTTTAGTTGGTAAAATCACCCCTAAAGGTGGTGCTGAACCTTCTCCTGCTGAAAAACTAATTCAAGAAATTATTGGCGAAAAATCCAAAGAATACAGAGACACTTCACTTAGAGTTCCACACGGTGGTGGCGGAATTGTTCAAAAAATCCAGTATTTTTCAAAGAAAAACAAAGACCAACTACCTCCTTCTGTAAACGAACAAATCAAAGTATTTATCGCTAAGAAAAGAAAAATCAGAGAAGGTGACAAAATGGCTGGCCGCCACGGAAACAAAGGTGTCATTTCAATTGTTGTGCCACGTGAAGACATGCCATATATGGCAGACGGAACCCCTGTTGATATCATGCTTAACCCACTTGGTGTACCTTCTCGTATGAACATTGGTCAAATTTTAGAACTGCATTTGGGATATGCTGCCAAAAAACTTGGAATTAAGATCGCAACTCCAGTATTTGATGGTGTGGAAAACTCAGATCTTGTAGACATCTTAAAAGAAGCAAACCTACCACTAAACGGTAAAATGACCTTGTTTGACGGAAGAACTGGTGAGCCTTTTAGAAATCCGGTTTCAGTTGGTGTGATGTACATGATTAAGTTGTCGCACATGGTAGACGACAAACTACACGCTAGAAACGTTGGACCTTATACTTTAGTTACCCAACAACCTATGGGCGGAAAGGCTCAAAATGGTGGTCAAAAACTAGGAGAAATGGAAGTTTGGGCGCTATATGGCTACGGAGCTGCTCACGTCCTTCAAGAAATGCTAACCATCAAGTCAGACGACAAGGTCGGCAGAAACAAAGCCTACTCTGCAATTACTCAAGGCAACTTAATTCCGCGTCCATCTCTACCTGAATCTTTCCACGTGTTAACTCGTGAACTGCAAGCACTTGGTATTTACGTTGAGTTAATCAACTCAGAAACTGGCGAAAATGACGCCGTTAAATCACTGCTTGACTTAAAACCTACCCGCTGTAATGGAGGTATTTAAAAATGCTAAAAGCCTACGAAAAACAAAGCATTAAAGACATTAAAATCATTTCTGAAGAAACTAAAGAGTTCTTAAAAAATATCGCCGTTCACACTTTGGGTGATTTAAATTTATTTTCAGTTTCTCAATACCAAAGTATTTTTTCTGAGTGCACAGAAGATGTTTTAAAAGACATTAAAGCACTTTTGACTAAAAACTATTTACCTGAAAAAATTCAACAACTATTTACCGAAGCCGAAGTCATTAAGTTTTTCAAAGAAAGTGGTTTTACTGACCTTAAATCTATCTTAACCGCACCACGTTCTAACTTATTTCAAATTTTAAAAGACGACGACTTTCTTTTAGCTGAAACTAACCAAGTTTTTACCTTCTACGGTCAAACTCCGTTAACTGAGGCTGATTTTGATGAAAAACTAGACTTTGTGTCTTCACAAACCAAGGTTGCTGAAATCAATGTGGCTGAGCGTTTAAAATCAGTTGACGACACACACATCACTGGCTCTAAATTATACCGTCACATGCGAATTCGCTTAGCCTCACCTGACGAAATTAGAACTTGGTCTTACGGCGAAGTTAAGTCTCATGAAACCATTAACTACCGCACTGCAAAACCAGAGGTTGGTGGGTTGTTTTGCGAAAAAATATTCGGGCCAACTAAAGACTTTCAATGTGCTTGTGGCAAGAAACAAAGTGGCAATAAAGGCCAAATTTGTCAAAAATGTGGAATTGAAATTACCGAATCTTTAGTTCGCCGCGAAAGAATGGGACATATTGAGTTAAAAAGTCCAGTTGTCCACACTTGGTTTTTTAAAAACTCACCATCACGTCTAGCGATTTTGCTTGGAATTAAAGCCAAATCCTTAGAAGAGGTTGTCAACTACGCCGCCTACATCGTGACAGACCCTGGCAACACTCCACTTAAACGCAAACAAATCTTGTCAGAACAAGACTACGCCGCAATTAACGAAGAGTACTATGGTCGCTTTCAGGCACAAACCGGAGCGGAAGCCATTCAAACCCTGTTAAAAGCGCTTGATTTAGATCACGAAATTAGAGTACTTCGCAAAAAATTCCGTACTTCTACTAAACAAAAACGTCAAAACATTATCAAACGCCTGGAAATCGTGGAAGCTTTTTATTCGTCTGACAACCGTCCTGAGTGGATAGTCATGCCAGTAATCCCGGTAATTCCGCCAGACCTTCGTCCGATGGTCCAACTAGACGGAGGCCGTTTTGCAACAACTGACCTTAATGACCTTTACTGCAAAATAATTAACCGCAATAATAGGTTAAAAAAAGAGTTGGATCAGTTTACAACCTCGCTTATTCTTAAAAACGAAAAACGTTTAA
>CAUUIC010000022.1:0-6063 GCA_963545125.1 uncultured Acholeplasmataceae bacterium | reverse complement strand
TAAAAGCGAAATGTATTCAGTAGACTGATTTACATAAACTACATTTTTAATCAGCTTGTTGGCATCAGAGAGCAACATAAAAATTTCTTTGTCTTGCATACACCTATATTTTACAACTTTTGATATATAAAAACACAATTAAAATAAAATTTTTTAAATTTTTAGACAAACTGAAAAAAATTCAAATAAACTATCACAGCAAAATAAAGCGGTTTACTGCTATAATTAAAGTAAGCAAAGCGAGGAAATTATGGCAGAAAACACAACAATCTATCACGTATCTCAAAACAAAGAACCTAAAACTGAAAACTACAAAATGTGGAGAGTCAGAAAAGAAGGTTCAGATAAAACTATTAAGTTCTTTGAAACTCAAAAAGAAGCAGTTGCTTATGCAGAGGCCTTAATTGAGAAAAACGGCGGTAGTTTAGTAATTCATAAACTAGACGGCAAAATTCGCAGACAAAAATACTAATTTCTGTTAATTTCAAAAGAGATTTAATTTATGAAACTAATTGTTGCAATCATTAGCAATGACGACGCCAATAAGGTTCAACGCGCTTTAAACCAAAATAAGTTTCAAACTACTAGATTAGTAACAACTGGTGGTTTTCTTCGTTCTAAAAACGCGACATTTTTAATTGGTGTCAACGACGAGTTAGTTCCGCAAGTTCTAGACATCATTGACGATAACTCCAAAAAACGCAGAAAAGATGTGCCAAGCACAATTTTAAATGAGTTTGGTGGCTTTTCTTCAATTCCTGTATCAGTTGAAGTTGGCGGTGCTGTAGTTTTTGTTTTAGACGCAGAACAATTCTTGCGCTTCTAAGTTGACTACTTTTTAAACAATTTAAAAAAGGATTTGGTAAATAACCAAATCCTTTTTATTTCTGCTAGTGGCAAATTTATTTTTTTGCTTCACCTTGATTAGCTGAGTTCATCTGAGCGACAATTTGTTTAACTTGTTTCTCAGAAAAAGTACGACCCATCTGGCGCCCCATTGCGCGAATCGCGGCTTCGTTGATTGGTGGGTTTTTAGCCAAATAACGCTTAACGTAGAAGCGCGCTAAATAAAAGCCAAAAAATACACCAACAATAAACAGAACAATTGGTGCAACTATTGCTGCCCAAAGTGGAGCAGTTGCTGCCATGATAACTAAATTATACATATTTTTAAACTCCTTTTTAAAAGGTATGCCCCTACTTTTCCTTTTGGAAAATTAGTAGTTTTTTATTTGAGTAAACTGTGGATTTTTCTAGCGTGTAGCCAGCAACCGAAAAATCTTCAAAATCTGCCTTGCATTCAATTGCAACTTTACCGTTTGGTTTAAGTATGTCTTTAACAGTGTGCAAAATATTTTTGTAGTAGTTGGTGTTAAAAGGCGGATCTAGAAAAATGTAGTCAAAAAACACACCTTTGGCAGTAATGTGGCCAAGGTAATCAAGATAATCTAGACGTTTGACTTCGTAAGTGCTTTTGTCGGCTTTACAAAGCGCTAGGTTTTCAAGTACAGTTTGTTCAGACTTTAAAAAACGGTCGTTAAAGTAAACTAGTTTAGCACCGCGAGAAAGCGCTTCAATGCCGATTTGTCCGCAACCTGCAAATAAATCTAGAAAAACCTTGTCATTTAGGTCAAAAAGTGAGTTAAAAACGGCTTGTTTAAGGATTTCAGAGGTTTCTCTGGTTTCATCTGAAAACACACGTTTTAAAGTTTGTCCTTTAAATTTACCTGTTAATACTCGCATCATATCACTTCCTATTTAGTTCGTAGTATTTACGAATTTTTTCGGCATTTTTGTTTTGTTTTAGTTTCTTTAAGGCTTTGTTTTCAATTTGGCGAATGCGTTCGCGAGTCACGGAAAAAATATTGCCAACTTCTTCTAAAGTCCTGGTTTGTCCGTCGTATAGTCCAAATCTGAGTCTAAGCACACGCTCTTCACGGTCAGTCAGACCTTGCAGAACCTGATTTAAAACATCTAAAAGTAGTTGTTTGTTGTCATACTCTTCGGGAGTAATGGCGTTTGGATCTGAAATAAAGTCAGCCAAAATTGAGTCTTCCTCTTCACCAACTGGTTGTTCTAAAGAAACCGGGTCTTTAGCAATACGTCTGACGTGATTTAACTTCTCTTCAGTCAAACCAGGCATGCGCGCACAAATCTCTTCGTCTGTCGGTGTTCTGCCGAGTTCCTGGGTTAGTTGAGATTGGATTTTGGTGATTTTGGAAATAGTTTCGTTCATGTGAACAGGAATACGAATGGTTTTTCCCTGGTCAGCAATAGCTCTAGCGATGGCTTGGCGAATCCACCAAGTGGCGTAAGTTGAAAACTTATAGCCTTTTTTATAGTCAAATTTATCAGCCGCGCGAGCCAGACCCATTGACCCTTCTTGACACAGATCTAAAAAAGACATGTGCCCACGGTCATATTTTTTGGCAATTGAAATTACCAGGCGGTAGTTTGCGTCAATTAAACTGTGTTTCGCCTTCATTCCTTTGTATTCAATTTTTCTTAAATCCAGAATTTTTGGATCGTACTGGTCAACCCCATTGGCAAGCATTTCATTAATTTGCTCAGTCGCAGCCTTTCCGTCTTCCATTTGAATCGCCAACTCTTGCTCTTCGTCAAAAGTTAGTAGTTTAATTTTAGTAACATCAGCGTAGTATAGACTAATTAAGTCAGTTGAGGGAATGTTTGTACCAGTATTTTTAAAAAGATTTGAATGATTGATTTCGTTTTCTAAGTCCTCGGCGTCTTTCAGTTCTTCGACATCTATTTCAGTCTCGTCAACCAGACCAGTTACTTCGTAGCCTTCGTTTTTAAGGCGTTCAATGATGGTATCTAGTCCATCTGCAGAAGTGTTGATTTTATTTATCTCATCTAAAGAAATAGTTTGTTCGTCGCCGATTTTTTTAACTATTTTTTTATAGACGCTGTCAATTTTTTTCAAAGAGTCTGTATTTGTTTTAGTCGCTTTTTTATTCTTTTTAGGTTCACTTTTTTTGACAACTTTTGCAACTTCTTTTTTTGTAGTCTTTGCTGCTTTTTTAACAGATTCTTTAGCTTTTTTTACAGTTTTTTCTGTAGTTTTTATTTCTTTTGGCATCTACAGTCTATTTCGCTAGCGCTTTTTTAGCCTTATCGCAAAGTTCGCTAAACGCTTTTTGGTCTGAGTTTGCAAGTTCTGCTAAAACTTTTCTGTTAATTTCAATTTTAGCAAGTTCAAGACCATGAATGAATTTTGAGTATTTTAAATCATTAAGAGCGCATGCTGCGTTGATTCTAGTAATCCAAAGTTTACGGAATTCTCTTTTTCTTTGTTTGCGGTCTCTAAATTGATAGCGAAGTGAACGCATTACTTGTTCGTGTGCTGTTTTGTATAGTGCGTGTTTTGAACCAAAGTATCCTTTTGCTAGTTTTAAAACTTTATTGCGGCGTGCTTTGGTAGTTTTTGAATTTTTAACTCTTGCCATGTTTGTATTCTCCTTAAATAATAATTTTTAATTTTGTTTACAAGTCAGTTAGTTTAAAAACTAACGAAGTCCTGCCACAAGTTGTTTGATTCTTCTTTCGTCTGATTTTGAAACTTGTGCGCCTTTTCTTAAATGAACTGTTTGTTTGTGAGTTTTGTGTGCAGATAAGTGACTACGGAATGCACAACCTCTTAAAATTTTTCCAGTTTTAGAAATTTTTACTCTTTTTTTAAGTCCAGAGTGGTTTTTTTGTTTTGGCATAATTTAAACTCCTTTATTTATTTTCTTTTTTTGCCGGGGCGATGGTTGCAATTAAACTGCGTTTATCCATTTTTGGCTGAGCCTCAACCACGCATTCTTCGCCCAATTCTTGAATGAACTTTTGCATAACTTCCATACCAAGTTCAATGCGTTGAATCATTCTACCACGGAAACGCATCGAAATTTTGACTTTATTGCCTGCTTTAAAGAAACGTCTGGCGTGTTTTAACTTGGTGTTAATGTCGTTAACGTCAATAACCGGCGACAGTCTAATTTCTTTAATTTCAATGATAGTTTGATTTTTCTTTTGTTCTTTTTCCCTTTTTAGTTTGTCGTATTTGTATTTTGAGTAGTTCATAATTTTACAAACTAATTTTTCAGCCTTGACATCTGAAACTAAAACTAAGTCAAGTTCAGCCTCTACTGCTTTTTTCAAAGCATCTCTTTTACTCATTACACCTAGGTTTTGGCCGGTTTCAGAGATTAGCAAAATAGTTCTGTCTGGAACAAACTCATTGACATACTCAACAGGTTTTTGAACTCTTACTCTTTGGTTGCGATAAAAATTATTGATAAATTTACTCCTTTCTGGAAAGCATAAATTAAAAAAAGAGTGCAAAGCGAGCACTCTTTTTAAAAAATTACAACAATATCTAGAAAAATTATTAGTAACTTTTTTGCCTATCACTAATATGCACTCAGGCGAGAGCGTTGCGTTTTTTGCAAACTGCTGCTGCTTTCTACGCCTTTAATTTTAACACACTAGCAAACTTTTTTAAACAAATAAGAAAGATTGGCAAGAAATACCGAAATTAAGCGATTTTGGTGAGTTAAAAGCGTGGAAAAAATCAGCTTTATTTGGTAAAATTAAGGTGTTTATGGAGGAAAAAATGTTAGAAAAAGAATATTTATCTAAATTAGAAAAATCAATTAAAGCAGACAACAGCAAAACTGTGCTCCGTCGTGCTTTGACTAAAGGAAATCTACAAGATGTTGCCTACATACTTGAAGAAGAACAAAACACTCAGTTTAACTTCTCAGTTAACATAGAGACACTACCTGTTGCCAATCAAATGCGTTCAGGTCGTTGCTGGATTTTTTCTGGTCTAAACTTTCTTCGCGAAATTACTGCGAAAAACCTTAAATTAACTGAATTTGAGTTTTCGCAAAACTACATCGCTTTTTACGATAAACTAGAGAAAATTAACTTCTTTTTTGAATCTGTTCTAGATTTTTTAGATGCAGAAGTTGATGACCGCACTCTTCAATTTTTACTAAATCAAGGTATCCAAGATGGTGGTCAATGGGCAATGCTGCAAAACCTAATTGAAAAATACGGGCTTGTGCCAAAATCTGCAATGCCTGAAACTACTTCTAGTTCAAACACTGGTTTGATGAACGAAATTATTAACGTGCGTCTACGTAAATACGCAGCAGATGTGCGCCGTGCTTATCAAGAAGGCAAAGATTCAGACATTCAAAAAATCAGAGAAGTAGCAACTCAAGAACTTTATAACTTCTTAGTTACAAACTTTGGTATGCCACCACAAAAGTTTAACTTTGAATACACCGATAAAAACAAAAAATACCACCTTGTTCAAAACCTAACTCCACAAAAATTTTACGACAAGTTTGTTGGTCTTGACTTAAATCAATATGTCTCTGTTATCAACTCACCAACTAAAGACAAACCTTTTTTAAAAACTTACACCATCTCTTACCTTGGAAATGTTGTAGAAGGCAAGAAAGTAATTCATTTAAACTTACCAATTGAGCGTCTAAAAGAAGTGACAATCGCTCAACTTAAAGACCAAGAACCAGTTTGGTTTGGCTCAGACGTTTCACTATTTGGCGACCGCACACACGGTGTTTGGGACGACCGCTTATTTGACTTTGAACAAATTTTTGACATTAACGTAACTCTAGATAAAGAAACTCAACTTGACTATCGTGCTTCTGCGATGAATCACGCTATGCTTTTAACTGGCGTAAACTTAGTAGATGGACAGCCAAACAAATGGAAAATTGAAAACTCCTGGGGCGACAAGGTAGGTTCAAAAGGTTACTATCTATGTACAGATTCTTGGTTTGACCGCTATACTTACCAAGTTTTGATTAACAAAAAATACTTATCTGACGATGAACTAAAAGCCCTTGAAGCAGAACCTACTGTGTTAAAACCATGGGACCCAATGGGTACTTTGGCCTAAGTTGTATCTTTGAATTAATTTTTTAAAATAAAAATAATTTTAATTTAAAAACTAAAAAGACTTATTTTTTCAAAAAAGACGGTTTTAAATCAAATGGTTGAGATAGTTAAAAAATAAGTCTTTTT
>CAUUIC010000021.1:0-6072 GCA_963545125.1 uncultured Acholeplasmataceae bacterium | reverse complement strand
CAAATAAAAAGTGGCACACTGTTTGTTGTATGCCACTCACATTTTATTAAAACTATCGTCTGGATTTTAAATAAAGAAAAATGCTTTACCGCTAAGTTTCAAAACGGTGGGGTAGTTGTTGTTGAAAACAGCCAAATAAGCACTAGTTTAGGGTTTGATATACTAGACTAGTTTTTAACTCTGTCTTGAAAAGACTTTTTTTGTTTTGACTCAAGTTCAGATAAACGCTTAAATAGGTCTTTTTGCTCTGAGCTTAAACTTGCAGGAGTTTGGACTTTAATTTCAATTAAGTGATCGCCTTGTCTGCCAGATCTTTTCACACCGCGGCCAGATAACTTCAAGAAAGCGCCTGACTGAATGCCAGCGGGTACCATTAAGTCAATGTTGCCGTGAATTGTTTGGACATTGATGTTGGCACCTAGTGCAGCCTCTGCGAAAGTTAAAGTTAAAGTTGTGTAGATATCTAGGTTTTTTCGTTTAAAGAATTTAGACTCAGCTACAATAAACTCAATTAAAAGGTCACCTGAGCGTGAATTGAAAGCGCCTTCATTACCACTTCCTTTAACCGAAAGTACGTCTCCGGTTTCAACGCCACTTGGCACGTTAATAGTAATGGTTTCAGTTGTCTTAACTCTAGATTGACCTGAACATAGGCGACAAGGGTTTGAAACCGTGGTTCCAGTTCCACTACATTTTGAACATACCTTTTCTTCTTGAATTTGGCCAAATATGGAGTTTCTGATTTGATAGGTTCTGCCGTGTCCTTGACAAGCCGAACAAGTTGCAGGTGCTGACTTGTCAAAACTACCAGTGCCTGCACACTCACTGCATTTTTTTAGGCGCTGAATTTTGATTTTAATTTGAGTACCAAGTGCTGCTTCTTCAAAACTTAGCCTATGGGTTGTGTGAATGTCTGAGCCAGTTGAAGCAGTTGACTGGCGGCTAGTGCCGCCTCCAGTAAAGGATTGAAAAAAGTCTTTTATGTCGCCAAAAAAGTCAGAAAAACCACTGGTAAAACCCTGGAATCCAGAAAAGTCTTGGCCAGAAAACCCAGACATTGGGTCTTCTGTGCCATATTTATCGTAGTTTTGTCGTTTACTTTGGTCAGAAAGCACTTGGTAGGCTTCTTGAACTTCTTTAAACTTAGTCTCAGCATCTTTTTCTTTAGAAATATCTGGGTGGTATTTCTTGGCTAAAGCGCGGTAGGCTTTTTTTATTTCTTCGTCACTAGCGGTTTTAGAAACTCCTAAAATCTCGTAGTAATCGCGTTTAGCAGCCATTAGTTCTTGTCGCTAAAAGTAGCTTCCTTTACATCTTCTGTTGAGTTTTTGTCGTCTGCAGGTTTTGCTTGGTCTGTTGCTTGCGCACCTTGTTTAGCCTGATATGCTTTCATTGCAATGCCTTGCGCTAGTTTTTCAAAGGCTTCTTTTTTCTCTTTGATAACCGCAAAGTTTTCAGTTTTAAGCACGTCTTCAAGGTCTTTTTTAGCAGTCTCTATTTCTGCTTTTTCTTTTTCGTCTACTTTGTCGCCAAGGTCTTTAATGGCTTTCTCAGTTTGATAAATCATTGAGTCTGCTTCATTTTTAAGGTCAATTAACTCTTTTCGTTTACGGTCAGCCTCTTCGTTTTCTTTAGCCTCGTTAACCATACGCTCAATTTCTGATTCAGAAAGTCCAGAGCCACCTGTAATAGTAATCGCCTGTTCTTTGTTTGTGCCAAGGTCTTTGGCTTTAACTGAAACTATACCATTGGCGTCAATGTCAAAAGTAACTTCAATTTGAGGAACGCCACGAGGTGCTGGTGGAATTCCGTCTAGGGCGAAACTACCAAGTGACTTGTTGTCGTGAACTAGTTTGCGTTCACCTTGAAGTACATGGATAAGCACGCCTGGTTGGTTGTCTTGAGCAGTTGAAAAAACTTTTGATTTAGAAGTTGGAATTGTGGTGTTTCTTTCAATGATTTTTTCAAATAGTCCGCCCAAGGTTTCAATTCCTAAAGAAAGTGGAGTTACGTCAAGAAGTAAAACATCTTTAACGTCACCGGCTAATACACCACCTTGAATAGCGGCACCCATAGCTACGACTTCATCTGGATTAACTGACTTGTTTGGTTCTTTGCCAAGTTCTTTTTTCACCATTTCTTGAACTGCAGGAATACGAGTAGAGCCACCTACAAGCAACACTTGGTTAATGTCAGCGCGAGTCATTTTAGCGTCTTGAAGTGCGCGTTGTACAGGCAGTTTAGCGCGTTCAACTAAGTCAGCTGTCAAC
The DNA here is from genome assembly GCA_963545125.1 of uncultured Acholeplasmataceae bacterium. Lineage (GTDB taxonomy): Bacteria > Bacillota_I > Bacilli_A > Acholeplasmatales > Acholeplasmataceae > CALISC01. Next base: position 3,802 of record CAUUIC010000021.1, on the reverse strand, counting down.
TCATCAAACTTAGCGCGAGTCAGAGTTTCTTCTAAGTGTACAGGTCCGGCTTGGCCCATTGAAATGAAAGGTAGTGAAATTTGGGTTTGAGTTAAGCCAGATAAGTCTTTTTTAGCCTTTTCAGCAGCGTCTTTTAGACGTTGTAGCGCAGAGCGGTCGCGAGATAAATCAACTGCTGTTTCTCGTCTGAATTTTTCAATTAAATAGTCAACAATTTTTTGGTCAAAGTCATCACCACCTAGTTTGTTGTCGCCGGCTGTAGAAACTACTTCAAATGTGCCGTCGGCAAGGTGAAGGATAGATACGTCAAAAGTACCGCCTCCTAAGTCAAATACCAAGACCGTATGTTCTTTGTCTTGTTTGTCAAAGCCGTATGCAAGTGCTGCAGCTGTAGGTTCGTTAATAATTCGGCGCACGTTTAGACCCGCGATTTTACCAGCATCCTTAGTTGCTTGTCTTTGTGCGTCGTTAAAGTAAGCAGGTACGGTGATAACCGCTTCTGTAACTTCTGCGCCAAGGTAAGCCTCTGCGGTCTTTTTTAAAGACTGCAAGATCATTGCAGAAATTTCTTCTGGTTTGTATTCACCTTTAATAGTTTTAGTTTTAAAGTTAGTTTCACCCATATGTCTCTTAATTGAAGTGACAGTATCTGGGTTAGTCATTGCCATTCTTTTAGCGGCTTCTCCGACAATAATTTCAATATTGCCGCCGTTGTTTTTAAAAGCCACAACTGAAGGAGTAGTTCTGCCACCTTCTGCGTTTTGAATAACTTTTGCTTCACCTGCTTCCATTACAGAAACACATGAGTTGGTTGTACCTAAATCGATACCAATAATTTTATTTGTTTTTGCCATAATTAATTTCCTCCTTTTGAAACTTCGACCATGGCAGGTCTAAGTAAACGGTCTTTATACATGTAGCCGTTTTGAATAATTTTAGTAATTGTGTTTTCAGGTTGTGTGGACTCAACTTTCTCTAGTGCAGAGTGTACCATTGGGTCATATTCATCGCCAATGTTTGGCGTAATTTTAGAGATTCCTTCAGATTCAAGCAGCGAAAATATTTGGTCTGAAAGCATTTTGAAGCCAACTAAGAAGTTTTTAAGTAGTTCATTTTCAGACGGCATTTCAGCGACCGTCCTTAGTTGGTCAAGTGGTTGAATAAGTTTGTCAATTAAATCCATATTGGCGTATTTAAAGACAGTTTCTTGTTCAGTTTTGATGCGTTTTTTGTAATTTTCAAATTCAGCGGCAATTCTTAGCATCTTTGAATTCGCCTCTGTCAACTCAGCCTCAAGTTCTTTAATGCGAAGTGATTTTTTGTGCTTAGTTTTAAAATCTTTTGAATTTTCCGAACTTGTTTGGCTGTATTCTGGGTTTTCAGGGATATCCTTTTCTTCTTTATTCATCTGTCACCTCCTTTTTAAAAAGATCTAGCAATTTAATTTCAATGTATTTAAGTAAAGGAATAATCGTGTTGTAGTCAACGGTATCTGGCGCCATCAAGGCTAGGCAAGAAAGTGAGTTTCCAGTGCGGTAAGGCAGGGTAAAGAGTACTGCTGGGTATTTTTGAATAAACTCAATTTCTTTAGTGAAGCGAATAGCCAATCCTGTGTCTTCGTTGATTAGGTTTTTTAAGTTTTTTACAGAAAGCAAGGATTTAAAGGCATGCATTTCTGTGCTAGTTTGAAAAAATAGGTTATCTTGGAAGTTTTCAAAGCCGATTAGCGTGTATTTGTCACTGTGGAGATTAACTATTTCTTTTCTTAAAACTTTGATTAAAAACCGAATAAACTTGGTTTTTGGATCGTCTGCCAAAACTGGTTGTAGTTGAAAGGCAAGTAGATCAATAACTTCAGTTAGCTCTTTGTTTACCAAGGTTGAAGTCAGGGCATTTAGCCAGTCAGTTAACACGCTTAACTTAAAGTATTTAGGGATGTCTATTTTGTAGTTGCTAACTCGCCCATTTTCTAAAACTATTAAAAGTACAGCTTGCTGATCATTTAGAGCAATTAGTTGGATTGATTTGACTTTTTGGGAAATTGTGTAGCTTTCGTAGGAAACTATGCAAGAGTTTTTAATAGAAGAAAGCAGGGAAGTTAAGGCCTCAACGACTCCGGATTTTGAAAAAATTGCTTTATCGGCAATTTTATCTACTACTGGAAATAAGTTTTCGCATTCTTTAGAGGGAGTAAGTAAATTTTCAATGTAGTAGCGAAGAGCCTTTGTGCTCGGCACTCGGCCAGATGAGGTGTGAGTTTTTTCAAGGAAGTTTAGATTTTCTAAATTACACATGTCTGCTCTAATCGTGGCGGGTGCATATTTTTTAAGATAAGGAATTTCTTCAGATAAGTATTTAGAGCCTTGTGGACGGCCTGTTTTGATGTATTCAGAAACCAGGGCTTTTAAGACTAATTTTTCTCTACCTGTTAGCATTTTTTTAATACCTCCTTTTTGGTTCGTATGTATTCTAGCACATTTAATTTAGCACTGTCAATAGTTAAGTGCTATTTTTTAGATATTTTTTAAAAACTGTATTTTAAGAATAAAAAGACGGCTTTATAAAGCCGTTTTTTTATTTAGCACTTAATCAATTAAAGCGCTAAAATGTTAATTCAATTTATTTTTTAAATTACTCACATCTCAGCAGAATGCCATTAACGATGTTCATTTAGTGATTATACAAAGTGCCGTTACCTCTAAATGAATGCGGATTATTGTTGTTTATATTAGTCGCTACCTGACAATAATCAAAATATCTATAATCATTCCGTAATTTATAGAATGAGTTAAGCATAGATTCAGAAAAATCAATATCGCCTGTTTGTTATCTTGTGCTTTGCTTGCCGATTACAACTTCTTCAACTTTAAAATAAGCCTTAACTCTGGGATCGTGCGTAATTATTAGAGTTGATATATGATAAGTATTCGCATAGTCAGCAACTGCATTGCAGATTGTAAAACACAGATCATCATCAAGTCCAGAAGTAGGTTCGTCTAAAAGTAGAAATTTAGGTTCTTTGGCTAATGCTAAAAGCAAACCTAATCTTTGCTGCTCACCGTGTGAAAGGGAAAATGGGTGTTGTTCTAACTTATCGTTTAGACCAAATTCAAAAAGCAGTTTATTAACTAAAGTTTGGTTTTTAACTTTAGTCAGTTCTTTTACCACTTTGTTTTCTGAAAACATATAGCGTACATCGTGTGGTAAATAACTGACGTGTTTTTTAATTTTTTTTAGATTTTTGTATTTGTGTTTATTAAAATAAACTTCAATTTTGCCAGGTTTGCCAATTTTTAAATTACCAAGTAGTAAATTAAAAATTGTGGTTTTGCCAGTTCCGTTGTCACCAGTTATTAGTTTAAATTCTCCTTTATTTAAGTTAAGTTCTTTAAGTAAAAAAATAAAGTCTGAGCCTAACTTAACAGATAAGTTTTTAGCACTTAGAGTGATTTCTTTTAAATACTCATTTAAAACAAGTGGCTCAATTTTTGAAAAACACGAGAAATCAAACTTCTTAAGCTCTCCGTTTTTTAACACGTAGTTGTTTGCAGTTAAGTATCTAAGCAAACAACTTCTGTGTTCAAAAATAATAATAGTTTTACCTGCTTTTTTTAAATGGTTTAATTTTGTGAAAAACTCAAGAACTTTATTTCTGTCTAAATTAGCCAAAGGTTCGTCGTAAATATAGATTTGTTTATCAGTATCTAAGTTTGCGTAAATCTCTAAAAGCTGCTTTTCACCTGCAGAGAAAGTAAAAACATCTGAGTTTTTTAAGTTAAAATGATTTGTAAAACTTTCAAAA
>CAUUIC010000020.1:0-6099 GCA_963545125.1 uncultured Acholeplasmataceae bacterium | reverse complement strand
AAAATATTTGCCGTTGAATTTTTCGTATTTATCTGCACTATTTTTTCTAAAGACATATACGCGATTAAAATTAAATTTATAAGTTTTACCGTCTGATTTAAACTCAAAACTTTGTGGTTTTGTTTCTTCTCTCAAAATATCTGATTGCATTAAATCTACTTTAGTTTGAGGATATAAATATTTAGGAACCGAAACTACAATTTCAATTCTAACTGGTTTATAAACTATATAGTTTTCAACTTCTGCTTTGGTTTTCTCTGCATTACCGATATAAAATTTAAGAATTTTATCTTTATATAAACTATCTGTGTCTATTGCACCGACTTTTGCACCATAATACACACCTCTGGCGGGTGGTACAACAGTAGAGTTTATAACAGTAAAAGAAACTGTAAAGTAGCGGCGTTTTAAAGTAATGGTTACAGTGTTTTCGGTGTTGTCAACAGATACCTTAAAGGTGGTTCTAGTAAACTCAGGTTCAAAATAAATTGCTTTGTTGTAAGCAAAAGAAACAGTGTGAGTTTCACCTATTTTTTGCTCTTGTGTTTGATAAGAGACTTTGTAATATCCATGCTCGTTTTGACTTTTAATTATGTAAGTAATTTTACGAGTCTGAATTTCAACTTGAGTATACAAGTTAAGTTCATTTATACCAACTATATGTTTTGTCTGAACTGGTCCAGAAACAGAATCTGACCAACCAAGGAAGTTATAGCCAGTTTTTGGCTTAACTAAAGGATATTCCACTGCTCTAGTTTGTTTTACTAACTTGGTTTTAGGACCAGTAATATCAACGTTGTCATTCTCAATAAAATTTACTTTGGTAGTTTTTAATCTATAGTATTGTTTTAATACAACAGGACTTCCACCTTTGGTAAGTTGTGCTGACAATAAGTTACCGCTGTGCGTAGTGTCTTTTTCGTATTTAGTTTTGTCTAAAGCACTGTATTCAGAGTACTGCACATTTTTTGAAACTATATCTTTTTTTACTTCTTTAATTTCTTCAAAAGTGTTGTCAAGAGCACTGCTTTCGCCTTGCTTTTCAAGTAAGTGCATAACTGTATATTCTACTTCTAAAGCGGTTTTAGTAAATACTGGTTTGATTTTTAAGTCTGTGTTATATGCTTTTTCAAAGTCTAAAGTATCGCCGTTTTCAAGTGAAAAATGAGAAAGCGTGAACTTGTGGGTTTCGCTATCTTGCTTTTTAACTGCGAGCAACGCTGTTTTAATTTCTGCGGGTATTTTGTTTGTGTACTTTAAGTCAAGTGGTTGTTTTAAGATATCTGAAACCGTAGATTGGTCAATCCCACTTTCTGTAAAATCAAAAGTAATGCGGTAAGTTTTGGCTTTAAAGTAAAGTAAAAAATATTGCTTTTCAGTGCTAGAATGAACTTTTAAACTTTGCGTTGACTTTTCTGAATCTGGTTTAGTTTCGTGGTTTTCAGAAGTTAAGTCATTTAATTTAGCCAAAATTTCAGAGTGCGTGATTTTAAGTTCTGTACCTACTTTAAAATCACCAAGTTTAATTTCTTTTTCAAAGTCTGCTGCACTGTCTAGAGTTTCGTAAACTGCTTTTAGATAAACAGGTTTTTTGGTTTGAGGTTTGATTTTATCTTTTGTTTTACTTTTAAAATGCATCGGTAAAGCAACTGAAAGTGTAAGGATAAAGATAAGCAATAGCGCGAGTAAACCAATTAAAATATGTTTCTTTTTAATTTTCATATGCCTCCTAATTAAATTAAGTTATAGTGGCTCAAAACATATAAAAAGTCGTTAAAACTTTTTGTGTTTCTAATTTCTTCAATGTTTTTGTTTAGTTTAAGTGTGTGAACGTTGTTTTGAGTTTTTAAAGTTAAGGTGTTCCCTTCAAAAAAAACTTCACTAAAATCGTTGGGTGAAATTAAATAAACAATGTTAAAGTTAGCCGAGTTTACTAACTTAAACTTAAGGTCCTTTGTGACTGCAAAAATGTAAGTTCCTGCAGCAACAGTTGAATTTTTCACAACAAATGGCGTCTGAATTTCTACGTCAAAAACTTCGCGTTCATGTTCTAGATAAATTTGGGCTTTATTGCTGTTTTTTTGCTCAATTGTATTAAAAGTAAAAGTTAAAATGATAGAAATACCAAACAAAACACCCGAAAGCGAAAGTAAAATAATATAGACTAACTTAACGCGAAAGTTAGCAATTAGAAAGAAAAAACCAACTAAAAATGAAATAAAAGCAACAATAGTTAAAACAAAATTAACAATTCTTTTTGTCTGCATTATCTTAAGTAAGGAACAGTGCTATGACTGCTATCGTGTTGTGCAAAATATGGAGCACTGAAGTTACAACCACGTTTCTTTTTGAGTAAACATAAACTAAAGAAAATGCCAGGCCACCTACTAAATACGCAAAAATATTGTAAGCAAATAAAGTAAAGGAAGACTCATTGACTACGTGAATTGCACCAAACACAAAGGTTGAAACTAAAACCCCTGGCCAGTTGGTTTTAAACAGTGAAAATATCGCTTTTCTGAAGACTAGTTCTTCAATAATTGGCCCAAAAATGCAGACTGTGAATATCAAGAACCATTTAAATTCGCCTCGCATCGCAGTTTCTATAGTTTGTTGGTTTAGAGATTCACGAGAAAGCGCGTATCCGTAGAACCCGTCAATGCCTGCGCGCATAGATTGCACAACAAACCCACCGACTATTGAAACTCCGAAAGAGATACCAAGGCCAAATAGTAAAACTAACCAGTTTTTATTTAAAGCGAGCACGTCTTTTTTAATAAATACAAAGTTTAGCCCAAAAATAGCGGCAAAGCCAGCTGCCATACCGATGAAGTTAAATAAAGCAAAAGCATTGACTTGCGAAGTTATTTTTTCGGCAAAAAATACATCGTGTTTAAGTAGGGATGTAGTTTCAAGTTCATAGTTTGTATTTTTGACAAAAAACGGTAGTTTTTGAATGTTTTGATCAATATACACGCGTTCGTAAACATCTCGTCTATCTGCACCCGCAAGTGGAACATTTGCCAGCAATCTTGAGTAAAGTACAGGATACAGATCTTTTTGAATTTTGGAAGTCAAACCAATTAGTCTGCTGGTTTTACTAATGTAAATGTCTGGAAACTCAGCACTTGGTGCTTCTACTTTTTGGTATCCTTCAATTTGACTGTTTTTTTGATGATTGCGCACAACTACTGTGTATTTATCTAGTTTAACGTCTTTGATGTTAGAAAAAGTGCTAATAATTTTGCGGTCTTGAGAATCTGCGTAAATTAGTTGTGGCAAGGTTATGCCAAAGCCGGCGGTTTCTGCAATATCAAAGAAAACTAAGCGGTTTAGGATTTTGTTTTCTTTTTTGGCTTGTTCAAAATTATTTAAAGTAGTTTGTTGCTCAGGAGTAAGTGTTTTAGTATTGTCTGATTTAATTTTAAGAATTTCCCTAATTTTTGCTTTTTCAGCAAGAGTTTGGATATACAAGTTTTGAAGTTCAACTAGGTTTGCGTAAACTACGCTACTTTCTTTATTTTGAAAAGTTGTGTATTCGCTAAAAGTTTTAGAAACTAAGTTATGTTTCTTTTCAAGTTCTTTAATTTTATTAACATCGCTAATTTTATAAATCGCGATGTTAGTTTTGGAGTGTTTAATTTGTTTAAAAAAACTCTCTTCTTTAGTGGTTACCTTAGAAAGAATGTTGCTTTTGCCCTTATTGGCTTTTTGAAATATAGCCATAATTCCACTAACTAAAACAAACATAAAGAAGTAAAGTAAGAAAGTTAAAACCGCCCAAAGCACAGTTTTTTTAGTAACTTCAAAGCGTTGAGGTGCCTTAGTTTTTTTAACTGGTTCAAACTGTTTTTCGTAGTCTGGCCCAAATTGATTAGTGGTTTCTGTGTTTGGTTTAGTTTCTTTTAATTCATCTGGTTTTTTTTCAATGATTTCCATTGTTGGCGCTCCTTAATTTTGAGTTTTCTAGCTCTTTTAGTGCTGCTTCTGCATCATTTATTTCTAGTTCTTCAGTTTCGACTTCTATAACTTTGCTTTCATTTGATTGACCTTCAACGACATTTGAATCTATATTGGTAGTTTTAATAACTTCAGGTTCAATTAAATCACTTTCAGCCTCTTGTGGTTTTGCTTGTTTATAAGTGTTCATTAGTTGTTTTTCACGAACTTTCCAGGTTGTAGTTAAACAAAAAGGAACAGCAATAGCAATAGAAGAAATACCAACTACAATAAACGCAATTGCCAAAATTAACGAAAAAGTCTTAGTTGGATCAAATAAATTGATGTAAAAAGGAATTAACATCAAAAATCCCGCGACTGAATACAAAATATCGTCCATATTTTTTTCAAACTTATAAAAATAAAGACCAATAGTTGTAGCAATTAAGTTAACTCCAAATATAGACTTGGCAACTATATAGCAAACTAAAAGGTTATAATTAGTTGGACTTTTAATAAAACTAAAGCCAATTGTAACTGCCAAAATTATTGATGTGATTAAAATATAATAACTTCTTTTTTCTTTAAACATATCAACTAATTATACTAAATAAACTTAGGCTTTGTTATAATATAGCCGTCTTTTAAATTTATTTTAAAGAAACAAATTGAGGTATTTATCGTGAAAAAAACTATCTTAGTAGTAGGCCTTGATAATTTCGGGCAAACAATTTGCAAAGACTTGTCTGAAAACGGACATATCGTAATTGCACTTGACCAAACTAGTGAAAAAACTTTGAGAGTTGAGCCTTTTGTTGAACACGCTGCAACTGGTGTTTTGACAACCGCAGACATCTACAAAGACCTTGGACTTGGCCACGCTGACTGGGCTGTGGTTTCATTTCCAGCTCACTTTGACACCGCGATGATAATTGTCACTATCTTAAAAGATTTAGGAATGACAAATATTATTTGTCAGGTTACCAATGAATATCAGGAGCGAATTGCCAAAATGCTTGGAGCCTCGGTTACGATTTATCCAGATAACATCGCAAGTAAACAAACTGTTCGAAAAATCATTTGGCAAAACGTGCTGGAACACTATGCGTTGGACCAAAACTACGGAGTTTACGAAGTAAGTGTCAATACCGACCGTTTTGACGGAAAAACTTTAAGAGAACTACAATTTCCAGAGACTTACTCGGTAAACATTGTGCTAATTCGCAGAGCAGGTGTAACAAAAATGCCTTCAAAAAACGAAGTTTTAGAAAAAAATGACGTAGTAATTGTATTGTGCGAACAAAACAAAATCAGTAAATTTCAAGAAATCTTAAATGACTAAACTGCTTTTTGCAAGTCATAATTTAAACAAAGTTAAAGAAATTAAAGCGTTTTTTTTTAATACTGAGTTTGAAATAATTTCTTTAACTGATTTAAATGACCAAACTAAAATTGAAGAATCCGGAAAAACTTTTCAAGAAAACGCGTTAATTAAAGCGCGTTATTTTTTCAATAAATATCATTTGCCGACAATTGCCGACGACTCAGGTTTAGAAATAGTGGCACTTGCCGGCTATCCTGGGGTTGAAACTAAAAGAAAAGAAGCAGAAATTTTTAAAGACCAAGGAAAACAATTATTTGAAAAACTCACAGGTTTAAGTAAAAAAGCGGTCTTTAAAGTGATACTTTGTCTTTATTTTAACGGTGATGCAAGGTTCTTTGACGGTGAGATTAAAGGCGAGGTCAAACCACGCAAAGAGTTTGTTAAAAATACTTTTTTATATGACAATATTTTTTGGCCACGTGGTGCTAAGCGTGCTTTTTGCGAGTTTTCGGTAGATGAAAAAAATAAAATTTCGCACCGCGGGCAAGCAATTTCTAAGTTAATAAAATCAATTAAGGACAAAACTTTTTTATTTGACCCAAGAAAAACTGCCTGTGCCTTTATTAAAGACACCTTTGGACTTGAACCTGAATATATAGACAGACTAAAAAAGGGTCGTCAAAACTTTGTTTTTAAGTTTCAGTTGTTTGGAAAACCCTACACTATTCGTATCCCTGGGTTTCCGCTTTATCCGTTTATTTCATTTGGAGTGATACGGCGAACACCGAGATCTACACGATATCGCACACTCTTCCCCTACACGACGTTCTACCGAT